>NZ_JBFUIB010001231.1:0-500 GCF_056402095.1 Peribacillus sp. P4_C12 | reverse complement strand
AAAGGGAACAGCCGCCGCTCCTTTTTATCCTGCGGGGATAGATGTTCAGCCGCTCAATGCCTTCTTTACGGCGGTCGGCCATACCGTTCTAGACATCTTACAAAAGCAGCAGATGGAGTCCCAAAGAAGACTCGCTACGGGACGTTTGCAGAATTTTTTGATTAGTAAAGATCTGGCAAAACACGGAGTCGCCGAGCTTACTGATCCACTCGGCCGCTCTACCGATATTGGCAGAGATGTTTACATGGCGGTCGTCGACGGCAGCGTCGAAGAGCTGTTAACTTTTAAGTATCCTAATGCGCCGACATCTGCTCAATATCTTTCCGATTTCATGGAGAGAAATCTGAAAGACATTGTTCCTCAGCCAACTGTTCATGCTTTCCTGGATCAATATGGCGGGTTCGCTCAAGATCCTTTTCTACCTATTATCGGGAAAAAAGACGATCATATTCAATATAAAGGTCTCGCTCTTTTTAAGGATGATCTCTACGTAGGAGAGC
>NZ_JBFUIB010001230.1:0-500 GCF_056402095.1 Peribacillus sp. P4_C12 | reverse complement strand
TTAGCCTATCGGCCAATTTTTAATTAGGCTACTCCCGTAGTTCCTACGGTTAGAAGCCTTATGGCTTCATTCATTAGATTGAGYCCTGCGTTAATATCTCGATCGTGGTGAGTAGAACAAAAAGGACAATCCCATTCACGAAGATTCAGATGTTTAACGTCTTTATTTTGGTAACCGCAGCTAGAACACAATTGGCTAGAAGCAAACGTTTTAGATACGGTCACGATTTGTTTACCATACCATTTTGCTTTGTATTCCAACATTTTTTTGAATTGGTACCAAGATACTTCACTAATAGCTTTAGCTAGTTTGTGATTTTTCATCATATTCGACACTTGCAAGTYTTCCATTCCAATAACATCGTGGTTTTTGATGATTTCGGTAGAAACTTTATGTAAGTAATCCATTCGGGCATTTGAAATTTTTTCGTGTAGGATAGCCACTTTTCGTTTTTGTTTTTGATAGTTTTTGGCTTCAGYCAATGGTTTATTTTGATTCAA
>NZ_JBFUIB010001229.1:0-501 GCF_056402095.1 Peribacillus sp. P4_C12 | reverse complement strand
GGTCGTCCTGCTCATCATTGGAGGTGCGCCGCTTCTATATTTAGCCATAGATCATGTGAAGAGCGAATATGTGGATGCAAATATCGGATTGGGCCTTGCTTTTATGTTTACCTGGGTATATAGCGTAATAGCTTTTATCATTGCTATCATTCTTTTAGTAAAAAAGAAAAGGAATAATACTATTTCAAAAGAACAGTAATCATCACATTTTGTCTGGTTTACAGTGAACAAAAAGAAAGGTCGCTCGGCTATATTCCAAGCAACCACGAATATTGAACTACCCACCACTTATCGACCTTACGGTCTGATTGAAGTGGGGGATTCCTAAGAACATTAGCCTATCGGCCAATTTTTAATTAGGCTACCCCCGTAGTTCCTACGGTTAGAAGCCTTATGGCTTCATTCATTAGATTGAGCCCTGCGTTAATATCTCGATCGTGGTGAGTAGAACAAAAAGAAAGGTCGCTCGGCTATATTCCAAGCAACCACGAATATTGAACT
>NZ_JBFUIB010001228.1:0-503 GCF_056402095.1 Peribacillus sp. P4_C12 | reverse complement strand
TATTAGAAGTTCTATTAATCAACTAACTAGGTGCTTCAGTTTAATAAGAAAGAGGTTTACCCACAATGGAGGTAAATATGAAGAAGATGTTAAAACATATGATGATAATATTTACAATTATTTTTGGGATTTTTGTATTATTATTTATTTCCAGTTTTATTAATCATAAAATACAATTATCGAAGGAAGATAAACTGTTTATTCCAATTGGGAAAATTGTAGAAGTGAATGGTCATCAAATGCACGTTTATATAGAAGGAAATGGAGATGAAACTCTTGTTTTTATGTCAGGCGGTGGCACGAGCTCATCTATATTAGATTTTAAATCACTATATTCTTTGTTAAGCGATAAATATAAAATTGTTGTTGTTGAAAAGGCAGGTTATGGATTTAGTGAGGTTACAAATTCTGCCCGAGATATTGATACAATCCTATCTGAAACAAGGGGAGCTCTTCTAAAATCAGGGGTTGAAGGACCATATATGTTATTTCCTCATTCTATG
>NZ_JBFUIB010001227.1:0-505 GCF_056402095.1 Peribacillus sp. P4_C12 | reverse complement strand
ATCCTGAGGTTCCTCCTCTACCTCTGTTAAGAGTTTCTTTAACTCTTTTTTTGTCCAAATTGTATCGAATTCATCCTTGAATTCCACTTCCTTCAAACGTCCCGCCTTTTCAAGATCTTCTGTAATGACTAAGGCAGTACCAGCATCCAACCAATCGGAAACAAAATCGGCAGTTGGTTTTTTTGAAGCATGATATGTCCATTGCATAATTACCTTCAATGATTTCCAGCTCCTTGTCATCTATTCCATGATAAATTTTGTCAATTTTCATACCTATTTTTCGTAATACCATTTATAATATAATGTAAACAATCAAATATTCTTTTAATTATTTCTTTATAGTTCCCATAACAGCCTGAAATTCTCTTGTTGAATTAGAATCTTTTTAATTTCATGATTCACATCTTTCAGTCTTTAATTATTATATGAAACAACTACTAATCATAGCATATGAACTAAAGACTGAAAGATGTGAATCATGAAATTAAAAAGATTCTAATTCAAC
>NZ_JBFUIB010001226.1:0-505 GCF_056402095.1 Peribacillus sp. P4_C12 | reverse complement strand
GGGGTTATGCTCACCCATAAGAACTTGCTTGCAAATACGAAAATGTGTAATGCTTGGCTTTATAAAAATAAAYGTGGTGAAGAACGGATTCTAGCGATTCTTCCATTTTTCCATGTGTACGGTATGACGACTGTATTGGTTCTTTCCGTTATGGAAGGGAACACGATGATCATTATGCCAAGGTTCGATGTTGAAGCAACGCTGAAAACAATTCAAAAGCAGAAACCAACAATGTTTCCAGGCGCACCAACGATGTATATCGGTCTCTTGAACCATCCGGATATTGCAAAATATGATCTTTCTTCTATCAATGCTTGTATAAGCGGTTCAGCACCACTTCCATTAGAGATTCAAGAGCAGTTTGAGAAAATTACGGGCGGGAAGCTGGTTGAAGGCTTTGGTCTTACGGAAACATCTCCGGTTACCCATGCCAACTTTATTTGGGATCAGCCTCGGGTTAAAGGAAGCATTGGATTGCCTTGGCCGGATACGGACTCAGTAATTC
>NZ_JBFUIB010001225.1:0-505 GCF_056402095.1 Peribacillus sp. P4_C12 | reverse complement strand
GGAAAAGATCTTAATTGAGTGGCCGCATACTTGTGATAAACAATGTAACAATGATTGTGGTTGCTGTAAGCCATCTRTAATGAGGGAAATTACAGGAGCAGATCATTATAAAATTGTTATTGGAGATTCGGTTACTGATTTTGAAGCGGCAAAACAGGCTGATTTTGTTATCGCTCGTGACATACTGCTTGAGAGATGTAGAACAGAAGAGATTCCCCATCAAGGATTCGAAACGTTTTATGATGTGATGCACATTTTAAAACAGCAGATGGAGGTAAAAGCGTGAAGAACCATACTAAAGAGTGGCAAGAATTAGCGGAAATTAAGGCTGAACTTGCTGAACGGGATTGGTTTATGGGGACGAGTGGGAATTTATCCATTCGCGAGACTAAAAGCAGTTCCTTTTATATTACGGCAAGCGGTAAGGATAAACGGAAGCAAACGGATGCGGACTTTTTATTAGTGAATGTAAAAGGAGTTCCTGTTGAGAAAACAGAGCTAAGGC
>NZ_JBFUIB010001224.1:0-508 GCF_056402095.1 Peribacillus sp. P4_C12 | reverse complement strand
GACATTTCATAGTCTGATGTATACAGACTATGAAATGTCAATCCAATGCTTGTCCTGTCGGGGTTGCAACGACTGATCCAGAATTGCAACAGGCACTAGTCATTGATGAAAAGAAATACCGGGTCGTAAATTTTCTCGTTACCCTAAGAAAAGGACTATTCCGAATATCAGCAGCCGCTGGTTTGGATTCTCCCGTTCGTTTCCAGCCAATGCATATTAGCTATAAGGACGACAAAGGAATCGTCACGTCCCTTGAAAATATTCTAAATGAGGTAAAGGGACAAATAAGAGTAAGTAAATAGTTGTAAAAGTACTAAACAACCGCCTTGTTGATAGGCGGTTTTTTTGTCGGAGATCCCTCTTCTATTTCCTTCGATACGAAAAGAAATGAAAGTGAAGTCAATGGCCCCCTCAATTTTACGAACCAAATGGTTCGCTGGCACCAGTTGATCCAAAGTAATCATTTCAAGTTGATCTCGCTGAATAGAATTATGTTTCGAAAGTATTG
>NZ_JBFUIB010001223.1:0-508 GCF_056402095.1 Peribacillus sp. P4_C12 | reverse complement strand
CTTTATGGCTACGAAGGAAGCCCCTATTCATGATAACGTGAAGAACTGGATGGTTTCAGCAAATGAATCGGATACAATCGTCATTCAGCGAAATATAGGAAGTCCTTCGCGTGTAGCGTTAAATACTGTTAGTAAAGAGGTCGACCGACTAGAAAATGAGGGAGCCACTTTAGGAGAATTAATCCCGTTAATAACGGGACAAAGAAGTAAAAGCGTCTACTTTGAAGGTAATTTAGACGGAGGGATCTGGTCATGCGGTCAATCAGTCGGTTTAATTAAGGAAGTCAAAACAGTTGATGAACTTTTAAAACAAATCGTTCATGAAGCTAAAGGTTCGTTGGAATATATCCAAAATCGTGTCGAATCGATTCGAACTTGATCAACAAAGCTTTTCATATAGAATTAGGAAAACGCATATGATTTCCTATTCTATTTTTTATAGATGAATAGTAAATGCGACTTATTTAGCAACTCTATATAAAATGATTTCTTTATTTGTCGTTAATAT
>NZ_JBFUIB010001222.1:0-509 GCF_056402095.1 Peribacillus sp. P4_C12 | reverse complement strand
ATTGATGACAGTATTCAAGATTCAAGCAAGTGGGCAACAGCCTTTCCAAGAGCGGCAATGAAATATGCACAGAAAAAAGATAAAGGGTTTGTGTTAATGAGTGTAAGAAACCCTTATGATGTTGCCAATTTTGAAGAAGCAAAAGCCGTGATGGCTGTATACGGATTTAAAGGATATTCAAATGGGCGGTATAGGCAGCCAAATATACCGGCAGGCATCGCGACGATCTTTGGAGAATCAAAACCGAGAGGGACGTTGCCAGTAGATATTCCATCGGTGACAAAACCATCCGAAAGCCTATATAAATTTGGGTATGGATTAGATATTAAATCAGGCAAGCCTATTAAAAAGTAGAGGGGAAACACAATGAAAAGAATTCTTATTATATTCACCATTTGTCTGTTGACCTTTAGTATAGTTTCCTCTAAAAGTGTTACTGCCGATAAGGAAAAGAAAAAACAAAAGGTCAGGCCTGGTATTGAAGTTCTTTTAAAAGAAGAGAAGGATGT
>NZ_JBFUIB010001221.1:0-510 GCF_056402095.1 Peribacillus sp. P4_C12 | reverse complement strand
GATAAAAGATGATGATTAATGTAAGCAAAGGTCCGAAGATCAACATTCGGTACTCTTGAAGAAATTGCAGATTTTGCGAAAGTATTACGAGCAGTAACGTTCCCACCAACGGTCCCGAAAGTGTCCCAATTCCACCAACTAAGAGATACATCAATAGGTCGAACATAATGGAGGTTGAGCCGATATCRGGTCCAATAAACCGAATGAATGAAGCATACAGGGCTCCAGCCAAACCTGCGAAAAATGTAGAAAGGACAAAGGCCGTCAGTTTATTCTTCATCGTGGATATACCAATCGTTTGAGCAAGGTCCTCACTATTCCTGATGGCCATATACGTTCTACCTGTTAACGAATGGATAATCCGATACATGACTATGATCACCGCAAGCAGAAACACAAGGACAAGATAATATTGTGAAGCTGCCGTATCGAATGTTATTGGACCGATATTACCTGGGGCAGGGATGCCAATCAATCCTCTAACCCCCTCCGTCAGCCCCTCCCATTTAT
>NZ_JBFUIB010001220.1:0-511 GCF_056402095.1 Peribacillus sp. P4_C12 | reverse complement strand
TGGTTGGAGACGGTATTAATGATGCGCCAGCACTTKCAACAGCAGATTTAGGTATTGCTATGGGTGGTGCAAGGAACTGACACCGCAATGGAGACAGCAGATATTGTTTTAATGGCTGATAATCTTGGGTAAACTTCCTCATACAATGAAGTTAAGTAGAAAAGCTTTAACGATTATTAAACAAAAGTTCTCCGTAATTATTAAGGTAGTTGCATTAGTCCTAATCTTTCCTGGCTGGCTTACACTTTGGATGGATGTATTAAGTGATACAGGTGCTGCATTAATTGTTATTTTAAATACATTAAGATTGTTGAAAGTGGAGTTAGTATAGTTTCATGGACACATTTTAGTTAAGTCCTTACAATAATTTTTGAGAGGATGTGTCTGTCTTGGAACGTAAGAATACAGGTAAAAAATATAATAATGAATTCAAGAAGACTATTGTAGATCTTTATCACTCGGGTAATTCGGTCAAAGAATTAAGCGGCGAATATGGCGTATCAGAAGTTAC
>NZ_JBFUIB010001219.1:0-514 GCF_056402095.1 Peribacillus sp. P4_C12 | reverse complement strand
GATGAGCACCGCATTCCTCTGGGGCTTACAGTCAATTCATTTGCATCAGTATCAATAGACCCTTTACTCGTCTTATGGTCTATTGATAAAAGGGTATCATCTTATAAGTCTTTTATAAAAACTGATAAATTTGCTGTACATGTATTATCTGGTGATCAGAGTGAAATATGTAATTTATTTGCAAGTAAAGGTACTGATCGATTTGAAAATTGTGAATGGAATTTATCAGAATATAATCTACCAATTATTTCAGGAGCTTCTGGAGTTTTGCAATGTAAAACTATAAAAACGATTGAAGCAGGTGATCACACTATTTTAATTGGCGAAGTAGTAGATATTCATAATGAAAACAAAGAACCTCTTTTATATCATAAAAGAAATGTCGGAAAAATTCCCGATGAGTTTTACAATAAAAGTAAGTAGTTTTTAATTGTTTTATTATCCATATATAAATTATTAATATTTTTCCTCGATAATAACAACGAAAAGGAATCTGAAAGAACAGGAGGATATG
>NZ_JBFUIB010001218.1:0-516 GCF_056402095.1 Peribacillus sp. P4_C12 | reverse complement strand
GCGTTKACAAAAATTCCATATAAAGCATAATCCACGGCCGTCTCAAAGTCTGCGTCGGCAAAAACGATGTTAGGTGACTTGCCGCCTAATTCGAGTGCAATGTTTTTAATATTTCCAGCTGCTTTTTGCATGAYGYTTCTWCCTGTYGASGTGCTGCCAGTRAACGAAAYCATATCAACTTTATCGCTTTCCGCTARTTCATTTCCTACTGTTSCMCCACCACCCATAACTAGRTTTGCAACGCCATCTGGTATGCCAACTTCTTYGATAATCTCRAAYAATTTAGTRGTSGTAAYCGGAGTKAYCTCGGMTGTTTTAAATACRAYCGTATTTCCTGCAGCAAGGGCAGGGGCTATTTTCCAAGCTCCMGTCAGTAAAGGRAAATTCCACGGAGCGATCAGTCCACATACCCCTACCGGCTCTCGAACAACCATAGCCTGTACCTAACATCGTTTTTGCCGACGCAGACTTTGAGACGGCCGTGGATTATGCTTTATATGGAATTTTTGTAAACGC
>NZ_JBFUIB010001217.1:0-516 GCF_056402095.1 Peribacillus sp. P4_C12 | reverse complement strand
ATTTTCTGGCAGCACCGGCTCTTCAATGAACATTGGGCGGTATGGTTCGAGTTCTTTCACGATCGTTTTTGACATCGTTTTATGAATCCTCCCGTGAAAATCTACACCAATGCCAAAGTCTTTCCCTACCGCTTCCCGAATTGACGCTACGCGTTCAATGACCGCTTCTACTTTCGAAAAGCTGTCTATGTAGTTCATCTCTTCTGAAGCGTTCATTTTGACAGCGAGAAAGCCCTCGTTCTGTTTTTCTTTTGCGGCAGCAACAACATCCACTGGACGATCGCCGCCGACCCACGAGTACACTTTAATTTTTTCACGTGCTTTGCCCCCGAGCATTTGGTATACAGGAATGTTAAAGTATTTTCCTTTAATGTCCCATAATGCCTGCTCAATGCCAGAAATGGCACTCATTAAAATAGGGCCTCCCCGGTAAAATCCCCCTCGATAAAGCGTTTGCCAAATGTCCTCAATGTCGTTCGGATTTCTCCCGATTAAATAATCGGTCAGTTCGTTAAC
>NZ_JBFUIB010001216.1:0-518 GCF_056402095.1 Peribacillus sp. P4_C12 | reverse complement strand
GACAAAAACCATCACGTGCTTTTTGTTTAATAGCAGGTCTGTATATACTATCGTGCGGGACGCTTACATCATTAACAATCGTATAGCCAGAAACATAAGACAGCGCTTCTTCTTCCTTCACACGTGTTGCTGTTTTACCAATAACTACACCAAGCGTCGCACCCATTTCTAGTTCTACTGAATCATCTGGAACAGGAATAGCCATCCTATGGCCTATTAAAGTATTTGCTGGCTTAATGTATAAGACAGGCGCTTTTGGCGCTCCTTGATAAGGCGCTTTATGAACCGCATCTCCAAGTACTTCAAGAGCCCCTTTATAATTTAAAAGGGCTCCATATATAGTTCCTGTTACGGGGGGATCTAAAGGTGTTGTGATCACTTCCCCTTCTTGGATAGACACTTCATATTGCCGCTGCATTGTGCGAATTCTTACATTTACCAATGTAAGTCACTCCCTTTTTCGATTAATGATGATTGACGCCTTTTACGTCACTTCCTGTATTAGACTTCACCAATAT
>NZ_JBFUIB010001215.1:0-521 GCF_056402095.1 Peribacillus sp. P4_C12 | reverse complement strand
GAATTACGGAGAAAAAATTGCCGAGGGTACACCTAAGGAAATCCGAAGTAATGAAGCGGTTATTAAAGCCTATTTGGGAGGTAGTGCTAGTGCTAAAGTTATCTAATGTTGCAGTCAGTTATGGAAGTTTTACTGCGATCAAACATGTGAATATCGAAGTTGCCAAAGGGGAGATTGTCGTTTTATTGGGGGCGAATGGAGCGGGTAAAAGTACGACTTTTCGTTCCATTAGTGGTATCAGTAAGCTGTCTCAAGGAGAAATTTATTTTCAAAATAGTCCTATAGGCGGTCGAGCCCCGGATAAGAATGTTCAAGCTGGAATTGTTCAGTGTGCCGAAGGACGTAAACTGTTTCCACAAATGACTGTCCAGGAAAATTTAAGGATGGGGGCATTTGTGCATCGAATGAAAAAGGCGGAAATCAAGCATTCTTTGGAAAAGGTATATAATTTATTCCCGATTTTAAAAGAAAAGAATCATGATGATGCAGGAAGTCTGAGCGGTGGGCAACAGCAGATGCTC
>NZ_JBFUIB010001214.1:0-523 GCF_056402095.1 Peribacillus sp. P4_C12 | reverse complement strand
CATTCTGTTTGCTTAAAGAAGTTTCTTCATCACCTTTTATATCTGCTTGGATTCCTGTTAACACCGGTTGTTTTCCTTCACTTACAATATCCGAAATCAGTTCGTCTAAACTCTCGAAACTTGTCGCTGACCATGCAGTTGCTGAGACTTTCAGGGTATCAAATATTTGATTTGCAGGTATTTTTTCTAAAGACGTGGGCACCTTCAGGATYTCTGCTGCTYTCATTCCCTTAGCTACGACGATATAAAAATCGGATCGGATTTCCCAGTCCCTTGAGAGAAGATCTAACGGTTTCCCAATTCCTTTTTTTGCTAATGACTCACCAATCACGAGGACTCGAAGATGTGAGGGATATATTTTTCTTGGGGATTCCTTGGTCATTTTTCGGATAGCCTCAAAAACAGTTTCCCCTTTCGCCTGATAGATGATTGTCGGTGATCCGCCGGAACCTCCACCGCCTTTTCCTGTAGCTAATTCTCCTGGATTTACCACTTGGGCGGTTACWAGATATTGACCATCCTT
>NZ_JBFUIB010001213.1:0-523 GCF_056402095.1 Peribacillus sp. P4_C12 | reverse complement strand
TTTTATTGCTTCATTTTTAGTATTAAGGATATACGTTAATGCAGCAAGGTGGCACCAGATACAAAAAGCAGTAGTCATGCATACTTTAGCTGTTTCCTCTTCTACATGCATCTCATCTAATAAGATTTCCTTTTGCGTCTTATTAATAGAAGAAAGTAAACCAGCTTTCCCTAGCTTTTTTATATAAGAAAGGTACAAATCAAGTGTATAGAGGATAGGTCAGCAGTGATATTAGAGGTTTTAAATAAGTAGGACTAAAATAGGTTGAGAACTAGGAGAAAAAGGATATCTGCTAAATTCGTTTTGTTATGCAGAAACTCTTTTATTTCTTTGGTTCAATGAACCTGAAAATGGCACACTGACATCAGACAAAGACGTAKGCTTTTCACGCTTAACAAGGTTTCCATCCCCCCTACTTGACCACCTAAGCAATAATATCGGATGTAAATATATGCTAGTTTTATGGGTTATTGATAGCTTGAATTAAACGGATAGCACATCTTTGCCTAACGCTCTTTCAGTG
>NZ_JBFUIB010001212.1:0-524 GCF_056402095.1 Peribacillus sp. P4_C12 | reverse complement strand
GACAACAGATGCATTACGAGGACCGGAACTAAAATAATTGCCGCCAATTCTAGCTGCCAGACCACTTATATTGATAATACGTCCCCAATTATTTTGGATCATATAAGGAGCAACAGCCCGGACACAACGAAAATAGCCCATATACTTTTCTTCAAAATCTTTCAAGATAAGCTCATCTTTAATGCTGTTAAATTCCTCTGGTTCATGGCCTCCTACACGGGCTCCACTGTTGATTAAAATATCAATGCTTCCCATTTCTGCTGCTGATTTTTCAACTAAATTTAGGATAGAGTCAGGATCATTGGTATCTGCCACGATTGGATAAATACTTCTGTTGGTTTCTTTGGCCAATTCGTCTGCTGCATTCTTTAGTGAAGATTCGTTTCTTGAACAAATCGTACAATCTGCACCTTCAAAAGCCAACTGACGGGCAATAGCTTTGCCAATACCCCTGCTTCCTCCAACGATAAGTGCTTTTTTTCCAGATAATTTTAAGTCCATAGTTCAACCTCCTGTTTCGAATT
>NZ_JBFUIB010001211.1:0-524 GCF_056402095.1 Peribacillus sp. P4_C12 | reverse complement strand
ATATTTATCAATAAAGTCCGTTGTTGTATCGCCTTTAGAAAAAGCTTCATGGACGATTATTTCCTTAAGTAGAGGAAGATTCGTTTTAATTCCGTCTATTTTATAGGTGTTCAATGCTTCTCTTAATCTATCGATGGCTTCATTCCTCGAACCACCGCTTACTACCAATTTGGCGATCATAGGATCGTAAAAATGTGAAACGACCGATGTGTTCTGAACGGCCAGTTCATGACGAATCCCTTCACCTTCAGGAAGTTTCAAACCGCTAATTTTCCCCGGTGCAGGATAAAAGGTTTTGGGATCTTCCGCATATATGCGCACTTCAATAGAGTGCCCCTCCCTTTTCACCTCTTCTTGTGTAAAGTCGAGTTTGTTGCCTGAAGCAATTTTAATTTGCTGTTCAACAAGATCAAGTCCTGTGATTTCCTCAGTGACCGGATGCTCGACCTGAAGGCGTGTATTCATTTCTAGAAAATAAAAGTTTTTATCGGCATCAACTAAGAATTCAAGGGTACCCGCATTAC
>NZ_JBFUIB010001210.1:0-524 GCF_056402095.1 Peribacillus sp. P4_C12 | reverse complement strand
ATTAATACCCTTACCTAACTCAATTGTGATTCCTACCCGCTTGAACTCCTGAATAAACCAATCCTTATACCCTGCATGGCTGTCAACATATTGGACAGCACGGTATCCGCTCCGCTCCTCAAACTCTTTTGCTATATTTGCTGCCTGCTCTGGTTCATGTCCTTCATATCCCCAATAAAACTCTTTTCCCTGTGTATGAAGCGCTAGCACTCTTTCAAAATTTCGTCTTTCAGCCAACTCCTTCATGGCCACTGCTTCTGGCTCTGATAAACAGGTCTCTCCTGGAAAATCCCTCGGTGCAGGCGCCTTTGGAACCTTCCTCTTCTTTTCAATCTCCCAATTAGCTGGATATTGATTATTCAGATCTACTCCACGGATATTGGCTTTCCAGGCATAAAATGCAGGGTTATCATTATTTATTTTCAGCACATCAACCTTTTCCTCTGCAGCCACCGCCCCCTTGAGGACAAGATCAACCCCATCCGGGTTTACCATTGGAACCATCGAAATAGTCACATCTCTAT
>NZ_JBFUIB010001209.1:0-527 GCF_056402095.1 Peribacillus sp. P4_C12 | reverse complement strand
CATCATCTGTTAAACCAGATAATTGTAAAGCGAGTGAATTAACTGCGGATATGTGTCCTGAGGTGTGTGTGATGATAACAGGTTTATTTGGCGAAACCTTATCTAAGTCTTCCCGTGTTATATGGCGCTTTTCATACAGAAGGGTATCATCATATCCATATCCCTTGACCCATTCCCTATTGGGAGTTTCTTTTGCTTTTGCACCAATTACCTCCAATATATCTTTTATGGATTGATTTGGCGGTGTGCCGCAATTCACCTGTCTCATTATTTGGCCATACGCCAAAATGTGATTATGTGTATCAATAAATCCTGGAATTAAAGTAGATCCCTTTAAATCAACAACATTTGTACTTGCTGTCACTTCGACGGCACTTTTAGGAGGCTCGCACTCTCTCCAAATACCAACAATTTTGCCATTTGCTACAGCCACAGACCCAGCACGACGATTCCTATTATCTAAAGTCAGTACATTGGCATTTTTAAATAAAAGATCGATTTTAATCATAAAAAATCCCTCTATTCTT
>NZ_JBFUIB010001208.1:0-531 GCF_056402095.1 Peribacillus sp. P4_C12 | reverse complement strand
AAGCTGGATAGAACTTGTTTCTGTGTCATTTTTCACTAAAGTAGAGTTATATGTTTGAGTCATGAATAATCCTCCTTGTAAACTTCCATTAAATAAAAAAAATCCGCCCAATAAATTGAGCGGATCAAACGATAGAATAAAAGAGCCATGAAAAAATAGCCGTTATACTATCGTTTCATCATCTCAATCCCCGAAGAATAAGAAACGTGAAAAATCCAGGCAGGTCTCCTGACTCATGATCATCCTACTTTGAGTTCTTCCCGTATAAAGAGCTATACAGTGGTTTTCTCATTTCGTCACATTTACAGTTGCGGGGACAGTTCCGGGTTTACACCGGATTCCCTTTTCAGCCATCACTGGCACCTTGGATTACAAATAATTCTATATATAGTTATGTGTGTGGTTTTTAATATCAATATCTAGTATTTCTGCTTATATTATCGTAATCCATATGAGATGATAATTCAACTAATATATTTGATAAAAACCAATCCTTATCTATTGACAAAGTGAGGGGAGAGGGAAAAAGGG
>NZ_JBFUIB010001207.1:0-531 GCF_056402095.1 Peribacillus sp. P4_C12 | reverse complement strand
GGGATGCTGATTATTGTCAGCATCCCTTTTTATAAAAAAATTATTTACGACTCTAAAGCAGATTCATCTTCTAAAGATATCTTCCACAATTCTTTCGCTTTTCCACTTACAGTTTCATCAAAAACAAAAGATCCATTCGTGTAACGATCATGATTTTTTAATGAAGCAGCATGGATTGTTTCGATTATGCCCTTTTCAGAAAGAATGAAAAGACTGTCGGTTTTATTGACAGTTTCAAATCCAATGACCCGATGTGGATTCGATTTCAATTCTCTCAAGACCACGACCCCGCGTTTTGCACGGCCAGTTTTTTCAAACTCGGTTAATTTCATTTTCTTGATGGCTCCGCGCTGGGTAACAATCAGAATTGATTCTTTACTATCCTTAGCTAAAACCTTGCCGCCAATAACATAGTCATCTTCTTTCAAATTAATCCCCTTAACTCCTGCTGCACGGACTCCAACGACACTTACTTCTTCTTCATCAAACCATAAACCGTAGCCATTATGAGTGACTAGGAAAAGCTCGGCC
>NZ_JBFUIB010001206.1:0-534 GCF_056402095.1 Peribacillus sp. P4_C12 | reverse complement strand
AGTAAATCACCTTCTTCATTTGGAGCGCAGATCTTCCCTTCAAAATTCACTACTTTCAATTCCATTTCCGGAAATGGAACCCCATCGGTATTTGTCAGTTTTTCTGCTGAATCTTCGAGTCTCGTCAAGGTCACTAGGCCATCTTCTGTTTGTCCCCATCCTGACAATATTTTGAACCGTACTTTTTCCGCCGCTTCTTTCACCAACTGCCTTGGAATCGGGGCGCCTAAAGCTACAAAGACTCGGAATGAGTTAAGATTGTACGTTTCTATTCCCTCCATTTGAATCATATCTTGCAGAAAGGGAGTCGCACCCGCTGTAAACGTTATCTTCTCCTTCTCAATCCATTCAATAAATTCATTCGGATTCCAAACGTCTTGATAAACACCTGTACCCCCAAAATGAGTTGGTAGCCTCACCCCATAACCAAATCCAGTTTGATGAGCAAATGTTGACGCCATGAATAGGACGTCATCGGATGTTAAATGTAAATGGTCAATCCAGTAATTCGTTGATACACAAAGAGTATTATGT
>NZ_JBFUIB010001205.1:0-535 GCF_056402095.1 Peribacillus sp. P4_C12 | reverse complement strand
GTATTCCAACATTTTTTTGAATTGGTACCAAGATACTTCACTAATAGCTTTAGCTAGTTTGTGATTTTTCATCATATTCGACACTTGCAAGTYTTCCATTCCAATAACATCGTGGTTTTTGATGATTTCGGTAGAAACTTTATGTAAGTAATCCATTCGGGCATTTGAAATTTTTTCGTGTAGGATAGCCACTTTTCGTTTTTGTTTTTGATAGTTTTTGGCTTCAGCCAATGGTTTATTTTGATTCAARGCTATTTCTTGTCGYCTTGAAAGAATCCGTTGTGCTTTGGCCAATTTCTTTTCGACCGTCYGGAAGAATTTTGGGTTTTGATAGACCRTACCATCTGAAAGAATAGCAAAATTCTTCAAACCAACATCTACACCGCACGAACGATTCGTTTTAGGAAGTACTTGTACATTGGTTTCCGCTAAAACGGAAATGAAATATTTACCCGAAGGGTTCCGCCTGATTGTGGCATTGATGATTCGCCCTTCGACTTCGCGGCTTTTAGCAAAACGAACTAGACCGAGTTTT
>NZ_JBFUIB010001204.1:0-537 GCF_056402095.1 Peribacillus sp. P4_C12 | reverse complement strand
CACATGGGCATTCCGGTATCGCAAAACGCAAATGGTGACCTCTTAGGGCACGTCACAGATCAAGGTTTTAGCTTAGAAAATTCTAATGTACGTGGTTACCAAACGAAACTGCATCTTCCATTTCATGCTGATGGATCTGATGTTGTTGGATTATTAAGCCTGCGAAAAGGAAAATCTGGAGGTCACAGCAGTATCATCAGTTCGATGACTGTTTACAATGAAATTCTGGAGAAGAATCCGGAATATTTAGGAGTTCTCTGTCGTCCATTTTCCTTTGATCGTCGTGGAGAGGAAGCACCGGGAGAACCTCCAGTATTTACATCATCAATCTTTAATTATTATGAAGGTAAACTGAGCTGTAGATATGTCCGTTTATTTATCGAATCAGCACAAGCAAAAACAGGCATCCAATTGTCAAAAGTGGAAATTGAAGCATTAGACTTACTGGATTCCCACCTTCATGATGAGAATTTACATTATAACATGATGTTGGAGCCAGGGGATATGCAGTTCGTCAATAATTATACGATTCTGCAC
>NZ_JBFUIB010001203.1:0-538 GCF_056402095.1 Peribacillus sp. P4_C12 | reverse complement strand
CACATATATGCCATCTGTTATGCGTACCTTTGCTCTTTCTCTCGCAATCTCTGTATTAGGGATGGCTGTTGGAACTCTAGTTCCACCATCCTTATTTCTTCCCTTAGCGATTCTGGAAATTGCTATGCTAATTGGCGCTTTTATCATGCGGAAGAAAAAATCTATTGGCTACACATTCCTGTATAGTTTTACGTTAATTTCTGGGATTACCACCTATCCGATTATTGCACACTATCTTGCCACTGCAGGAGCGAATGTTGTGATGTTAGCCGGGGTGACGACAACAGTTGTATTTGGGGGACTAGCTATTTATGCTACAACAACCAAGAGGGACCTTTCTTTCTTAAGAGGAATGTTGTTTGCCGCCTTGCTGGCTTTAGTAGCCATTAGTATTTTTAACCTTTTCTCACCTTTAAGTTCAACAGCAATGCTAATCTTTTCATTTATTGGGATTCTTGTATTCAGTGGATATATTTTATATGATTTTAATCGAATGAAGCATTACGGGGTTACAGCAGAGGAAGTACCACTCATGGCC
>NZ_JBFUIB010001202.1:0-542 GCF_056402095.1 Peribacillus sp. P4_C12 | reverse complement strand
GTTGTAACAGTACTTTTAGTGAATTCATTAATCTTTAAAACTTGACCTGGCAAAATAAGATTACTAGTCAAATTGTTTTCAGATTTTAATTTTTGGACAGTTGTATTATGTGCTTTAGAAATTTCGTCTAGGGTGTCACCCGATTTAACTTGATAAGAACTAGCATAAGCAGAAGTGCTGGCAAATAGGGTACCTATAATAGTTCCCGCGAGAATAAAAGAGTTTTTCGAATTCTTCATATAGGAAAGTTCCTCCTGATGTGGTAAAAAAATATTTAACCTTTATATTATAGGGCTATGAAATATATAAAAACCATGACAAATAGAATAAAAAAGTGTTTCGAAGATTACAAAATAATCTCTAATGTTACAGTTTCGTTACTAGATGTCGTGTTTTAGGACAATTGATGTGTATCAATGATAGTTATCTATAGGTTTCTTCTATTGATAATATAGTAATTTTCGGTAGAGATAGATCCTATTGAAGGGTTTTAGAAAGAAAGTTGATAATAATACCTTTTTAAAAAGAGGTATAGAGCATAG
>NZ_JBFUIB010001201.1:0-543 GCF_056402095.1 Peribacillus sp. P4_C12 | reverse complement strand
GGTGACAATAGTGTGAGCATCGTGTAGTTATTTCCTTTTAAACTCTGGTAAAAGAGTTTCTTGAAGATGACGGATCCTTACTTTCCTAAGTAACGATTGAAAAAGATTTTTATAAGAAAGTATGGTCTATTCTAGAGAGTATGGAAAAAAAAGGATATGGTAAGTATGGATATTCTAGACGTGTAGGACCATTAAGTAGTACAGTACCTAATGGTAACAAACAAGGAGAGCATATTTTTGAATTATTAGGTGACAATGGAATCCTTACTTTAGATTGCATGTATTTAAAAATCAATCTGAAAATTCGATAAATTATCATTACCATACATAAGATGATTGGTCTGATCATTAGGGAAATATTAGATTAAATAATAATTCATTGCTGAAATGGGGCTAGAAGTAATTGAAAGACTATTTTTTATTTATCTTTGGATGTAATCTTGATCATAGCAATATTGAATATTTAGTAAAAGAAAGGCTAGAATCTTTTGTACGACCAATAATGGTAAATAACAATTGGACCGACCAAAATCCTAAAATATG
>NZ_JBFUIB010001200.1:0-547 GCF_056402095.1 Peribacillus sp. P4_C12 | reverse complement strand
GTTATTGCACATGGTTAGAATAGGCGGGACATCCGTTATCATGAGTAGATATAGGACGGAAGAATATATTCGTTTAACAGCTGAAGAAAATGTTTCCTTTTTATTTAACGTCCCAACCATCTATGTCATGATGATGTCTCACCAAGATTTTCTAAATTATAGGTATCCAAAGGTAAATTGTATTGCCTTTGGTGGTGCACCTATGTCTTCCGAAACTATTAATAATTTAAAAAGGCATTTTCCGAATGCCTCTCTGCATAATGCTTACGGCGCAACCGAGAGTACTTCACCAGCAACAATAATGCCACAATCCTATAATCAAAACAAGATTGTTTCGGTTGGATTGCCGGTTCCTGTTGGAGTATTAAAAGTGGTTAATGATAAGGGTGAACCATGTTTACCTGAAGAAGTTGGAGAATTATTAATGAAGGGACCAATGGTGGTTGAGGGCTATTGGGACAATGAGGTAGCGAACCAAGCATCATTCATTGATGGGTTCTGGCGCTCAGGAGATTTAGCAAAAATAGACCAGGATGGTTTTGTATAT
>NZ_JBFUIB010001199.1:0-547 GCF_056402095.1 Peribacillus sp. P4_C12 | reverse complement strand
ATGGTGGCACATATTTGGGGGGATAATCCCGAATATTTCCGTCAAATGAGTATTGGCATGGCAGAGCTAGGATTTAAAGGCATCGATATTAATATGGGCTGCCCTGTACCGAATGTGGCATCGAGAGGGAAAGGTAGTGGCCTTATTCTGCGTCCAAACGTTGCGGCAGAACTTATTCAAGCAGCAAAAGCGGGCGGACTGCCTGTCAGCGTGAAAACACGACTTGGCTATGAGGATGTAAATGAGTGGGAGGAGTGGCTAACGCATATTTTAAAACAGGATATTGCGAACCTTTCTATTCATTTACGTACAAGAAAGGAAATGAGCCAAGTAGATGCGCATTGGGAGCTAATTCCGGAAATCAAAAAATTACGTGACCGTATCGCACCAAATACGCTACTAACAATCAATGGAGACATTCCTGACCGTCAAACTGGGCTGCAGCTTGCTGAACAATATGGTATTGATGGCGTTATGATCGGGCGAGGKATTTTTAAAAATCCTTTTGCTTTTGAAAAAGAGCCAAGAGAGCATAGCAGTAAAGAAT
>NZ_JBFUIB010001198.1:0-549 GCF_056402095.1 Peribacillus sp. P4_C12 | reverse complement strand
CCCTCCTTCTCCGCTACAAAAAAACTATCCGGGATTAATTGAATGCGCTTTTCGAACGCTTCTATTGTAGCTGCTTCTTCTTTTGAAAAACAAAGATGTTCAATAACTACAAGTTCAGGTAAGTCTTCCATTTTTACTTTTCGTATGTTCAGCATATCTACCTTTCCTCCAAAATAAACCATATTCTTAAATTCATTATAATATTTTATTAAATAAATAGTGATTTAAATGTACATCTTCATCTCCTCACAAGATTTTCGTACATGAGTTTATTGTAACAAAAACCAGCATAGGTTAGGCAAGATCAAGGCATTGAACCAGGAAGAGTATGAAGGATGGTTTATTGATTAAAACATTGGTTAGGGTTGCTTTGAAGTGAACCCAAAAAGTTAGACACTTTATTTAATTAGGCAGCCTTGAGGGCATGAATCCGGTAATCTACCGGGCTCATGCCTTTTAATTTTACCTTGATTCGTTGATGATTGTAGTAATGGATATATTCCTCTAATTCTTGTTTGAAATGCTCCATGCTTTCAAATTCTTGAAGAT
>NZ_JBFUIB010001197.1:0-550 GCF_056402095.1 Peribacillus sp. P4_C12 | reverse complement strand
GCAATGGATGGTAATATGGTATGCTGCCATGTCGCCCATGTAGCTACTGGGAATATATGCCATTTTATTGCAAAATAATTGATTAAAATAGTCGCCAAAATAAAGTTCGGAACAGATATCCCGACGATGGCAATGACCATTGATAAATAGTCAGGCCATTTATTTCGTTTCAGTGATGCCACTACACCTAAAATGAGCCCAAAAAAGATGGCAATCACCAGTGCTTGCGCTCCTAAATGCAAGGACACTGGGAATCCCTTCAAAATGTAATCATTCACAGAAATGGATGAGGATTTCAAARAGGGACCAAAATCAAATTGAACGACTTCCAATAAATAATTTCCATATTGGGTCAACAAAGGCTTGTCCAATCCATAGTGGACTTGAAGATTTTCATAAACAGCGGGAGGCATTGCTCCTTCTTTCGCAAATGGATTTCCCGGAATCGTATGCATTATAATGAACGTTAATGTAATAACCGCCCATAAAGTAATAATCGCCCATTTAAAACGATTTAATGTATATCTCAACATGGTAATCACCCCAATCA
>NZ_JBFUIB010001196.1:0-551 GCF_056402095.1 Peribacillus sp. P4_C12 | reverse complement strand
CTTACGATACTGATTATGTGAATGGAAAGTCTCTTCAGAACTTGAAATAGCCCTATAGAGTAGACATAAATAAGGGCTCCTTGTTGGTATTATCCTCTTTAAGTAGACAGTGTAATATCCATGTATATACATGGATATTACACTATTACTTGGAGGGGATTTTTCTATTTTTTCTTGTTTTGTAGAGATAGATAAACAACTAATACTAAAATAAGGAATCCACCAACAATCTGCCAAGTTCCAAATGGTAACTGCAGCCAAAGAATACTACTGACAACAGCTGTTAAAGGCTCAACTGTGCCAAGTAAAGTCGTTTCCTTCGCCGTTAAGTATTCTAAGCTTTTGATAAACATCCAAAAAGCGAGTGCTGTGCCAAAGAGGATTGTAAACCCTAACGCTATATAAATGGAAGCGGACCAATTTATAGCTTCGATTGCCCAAATAGGATGAACAAAATTCATCACAATTCCGGCAAGTAACATAGCCCAACCAACAACAATTACGGATGAAAAGGACTCCAATAACGAACGTGCATAGAGTGTGTAAAAAGC
>NZ_JBFUIB010001195.1:0-552 GCF_056402095.1 Peribacillus sp. P4_C12 | reverse complement strand
CATGTATGCCATCTTCTTTTTCTAAGAGGGGTAAAAGCACTGCATACTTTGAAAAATTCCCACTCCCTAGAATTTCGGGGCTATGTAAAGTTAATTTTTTGGTTATGTCTTCATTTTTCATGTCCCACACCTCTTTTGACTGATAATATTAACGATGAGATCTTTTGTTCTCCAATCACTTATTATATTCTATTTTCAAGCATCTGGTATAACTAAGCAAGGAAAACGATTCCAGAATATTACCTTTAATATGTACAATATTTAGCATTCATTTAAACAAAAGGTAGCAATCCTTTTTGGTATTAGCTTTTTTCAGCATCCTTATGCTAAACAATATTTGTGACTGCCTGTATTTGCGACTCGACCAAACTAAGCTTCTAGTAAAAGCAACCTCCTCTTTATTGCAGCTTGTTATTGTTTCTGGTAGTACGCTGATTAAATTGATAGCTGCTGACATTGCCATATTCTTCAGATCCAAGACTTGAATTCATAATTGTGGAATCAATCAAATCATTTACATAAATATACGTTGATAATCCTTTAGATGAGATA
>NZ_JBFUIB010001194.1:0-555 GCF_056402095.1 Peribacillus sp. P4_C12 | reverse complement strand
TTACTCCATGGAATTGCAAAAAGAGGAGAAGTAATCGGTTTTGATATGGTAGAAGTTGCTACTCCTTACGATCATACGGGAATAACTGGACAAGTGGCAGCGCGCCTCTCATTAGACTTACTTAGTTATGTTTTAAAAGAAAAAGAGAGAAACCAGGATGCAATCAGCGATCATCAAGAGCAGAACTTCATAAAGAAGCATTAGTCTGTTAAATTTGAAAGCGTTTGCTGATATAAAGTGATTTTCCTCCGTTTTATCTTTTCTTAGTTTCCTGAATATGTATAAAAATAGAGGCGATATCATAAAAAACACTTATGTAAATAATTATCCATTTAGAATATTTAGAGTATTTAAAAAAACGTATAGCGGTTGACGATTGTGGGAGAGTGCAATGTTGACAGTCACCGAAGGAGCAAGTTCCAAAAAAAACCCTTGAAACAAATCTCTCAGGTAAAAGAACCACAATGGGACGCAACTCTGGAGAGCGCGTTTATAAAATGCCACCAAAGAGGAAGACTCTTTGTAGCATAGAGTTAAACTCTCAGTTAAAAGGAG
>NZ_JBFUIB010001193.1:0-555 GCF_056402095.1 Peribacillus sp. P4_C12 | reverse complement strand
AATATCGCCATTATCCAATTGTGTCAGCAATATAAATAAATACCGTTTGTCATGCAGGCGTGCAGCTGCCAATCTATTATTATCGAGAAATTGCCACTCTTCAAATTGTTCGGTAAGTAGTTTCTTCCCATTCTGTCCTATCCGATCATTTAGGTAACTGCTCCAATCCCTAATCCGGTATTCAGAGTCAACGACTAGAGCAGGAAAGATCCACTCTTTGAGCAAATTAATCTGAGAATCCTGTTTTACATGATTCATTAATAATATTCACCGCCGCAAAAAGAATTCTTTTTTAGTACAATTCTGGATAGGTTTCGAATCTCCTTTAATATTGTCGAATTTTAATCCTAAAAAAAGTAGTGATGAAATAAATTTCACCACTACTTTCCTTTAGTAGGTCCTAAAAATAACCTCTCCACTGATCGCTTCCTTACCTGATTGGTTGATTGCTGCTACATTGAAATAATACTTATCTTCCTTTTTCTCTTTTAAATCTGCTTGAAGGGTGATAACATCATTCAAGAAAACCATACCTTTGAAACGAATCTTGTATTC
>NZ_JBFUIB010001192.1:0-558 GCF_056402095.1 Peribacillus sp. P4_C12 | reverse complement strand
TTTCAGGATTTACATTCGCTCGTTTTAAAGCTTCTTTTATCACCTCAGCACCAAATACGTGGGCGGGAACTGACGCTAGTTCGCCTCCTTGTTTCCCAATTGCTGTTCGTACTGCTGAAACAATGACCGCATCTCTATTCATTTCTCCATCCGCTCCTTTTTCTTTGTAATTCATCCCTTTTCATATCAAGGCTTTCAAGAAAATAACTGTCATTTATTTTCATTAGTATCATTTTAAAATCAGCTATTGAGACCAAGCTTATGAGGATTTAAGATTATAGTCTTTCTGTTCATCTTTATTTCCTTTTGATTTAGACGGTTTTACAAATATGGCAAATAGTATGCCAAAAGCCAAAACAAGTATGGCCATGAACAAAATAGATAAGTTGTAGCCCAATATTTTATTTCCTCCAGCTAAACCTATGATATAGCCGGTTAAAAGAGGAGCAATAATCCCTGCTATGTTACCTGATGAAGTTAAAATACTTGTCATCAATCCACCGCGTTCACGCATCTCATTTATCATAATCGTTGGGCCTATTGGTAATATGGCATATG
>NZ_JBFUIB010001191.1:0-559 GCF_056402095.1 Peribacillus sp. P4_C12 | reverse complement strand
GATAGGGTCCGTTTGGTTATGTAAGTCGATAACTGACATAATAATCTGTATTACAATATTTATTTATTACTAAAGTATTTAACCTTAAATTATTTGTTTAGATATCTAAATATACTTTCCACTTGCTTATGTTAATTTAATTTGCTAATATAACTGACGAACGTTCGTTAAATTCGAGGTGATTTTATTGAAAAGCAATGAAATTAAGGAGGCAGCTCTAAAATATTTCACAATTCATGGTTATGAAGGAGCATCCCTTTCTCTAATAGCTGAAGAAGTCGGCATGAAAAAACAATCCATTTACGCACATTTTAAAGGAAAGGATGATCTTTTTTTACAAGTTTTACGTGATGCGAAAGAGACTGAGTTATCTTCAAAACTCCAATATTTCAGTAAAATTGATTCACAAAATCCCAAATTAGATTTATACGGATTTCTACAATTGGTAATCGATCTTTTCCAAAAAAATGAGCAGTTAAAGTTTTGGCTACGTATGTCTTTTTTTCCGCCAGCACATCTTGCGAAAGCAATCGAAAAGGAAGTAATCGATATAGAAGAT
>NZ_JBFUIB010001190.1:0-561 GCF_056402095.1 Peribacillus sp. P4_C12 | reverse complement strand
TAAGCAAATCACCAAGCCTGTCCCTTTCTCCATTTCTTTGGCAAGTTTTAAACCGTAGGAGATGGCATGTGAACTTTCCAATGCAGGTATGATCCCTTCTTCCTTTGAAAGCAATACGAGAGCTTCTAGAGCTTCTTGATCGGTAACTGAAGTATATGTCACGCGATTTGTATCTTTTAGAAAACTGTGTTCCGGTCCAACCCCCGGATAATCTAACCCTGCTGAAATCGAATGTGCCTCCTGAATCTGGCCGTCTTCGTTCTGCAATACATACATGAATGCCCCATGAAGCACCCCTGGCTTTCCTTTTGTTAAGCTTGAAGCATGTAACGGTGTATCAAGACCATGACCTGCTGCTTCTACTCCATATAATTTAACCGTTTCATCCTCAATGAATGGATAAAACATCCCCATTGCATTGCTGCCACCGCCTATGCAAGCGACTATGGCATCAGGAAGGGCATGTACCACTTCGGAATACTGACGCTTCGTTTCCTTACCAATCACGCTTTGAAAATCGCGTACAATAACAGGGAATGGATGCGGCCCAAGGACTGACCC
>NZ_JBFUIB010001189.1:0-563 GCF_056402095.1 Peribacillus sp. P4_C12 | reverse complement strand
TGTGTGTGCTACAGATCCACATAGTTTCACTCCTTCATTAAGATTTCAATACTACACTTACCAATTCCATATTTTTATCCATTATTATTGATTTCTTTCACTGCAGCCTTTTCAATTTCTCCTATATGACACATTTAACTCTCCAATGGTAACCCGTAAGCTCAATTAAAGTTCCTTCGTTCACTTTACTAAGGAGGAAATACTGCCATTGTGTTGTTAAGTAATTTTAGTCCGGTGCCCTTTTCTTTTAATGTGTAAAATGGCTAGCCTAAACCAGGGAGTAGCTCTATGGGTATGCCACATCCCTGATCTTGAAGTGAAATAATACACGAGCCATCTTGACCTTTTATAATTTGGATATGAATTTCACCTCCTCCATTCATGGCTTCTATAGCGTTCTTTATAACATTAATGAATACCTGCTTTAATTGATTCTTCTCACAAGTTATAAAAATAGGAGATTATTCTACAAACAGTTTAGATTGTATATCATTCATAATGAACTGAGGTGAAAGTATATCAAGAGTATTTTCTTTATATCCATACGGAGTAGTTGGACAGCC
>NZ_JBFUIB010001188.1:0-564 GCF_056402095.1 Peribacillus sp. P4_C12 | reverse complement strand
TTGATTGATAGCGTAGGAATCAATTCTTGATAAGAAGCACCTGTGCCTCCTTCTCCGCCATCCAACGTTATAAAATCTGGACCTTTTCCAGTATCTTTCATATATTTGGCAAGTTTTTCAACACTATCATTTCCACCGATAACCATCTTAATACCAACCGGTATGCCTGTATGGTTTCGGATTTTTTCAACAAAGTCACACATTGATTCTACATCATGAAATTGATGAAATCGATTCGGACTATCGATTGATTTGTATGCCTCAACCTTTCGAATCTCTGCAATTTCAGGATTTACTTTTTCAGCATCGATATGACCTCCGCGAGTTTTTGCCCCTTGGGCTAATTTAACCTCAAATGCTTTGATTTCTGGAATTTCACTTTTTCTTTTTAACTCATCCCAATCCATTTCGCCGATACTATCTCGAACTCCAAACATGGCTGGTCCGATTTGCATAATAATATCGACCCCTCCTATTAAATGATAAGGGGAAAGGCCACCTTCTCCTGTATTCATCCATGTGCCTTTTGCTAAAGCTAATCCTTCAGACAGAGCAGTGATAGCA
>NZ_JBFUIB010001187.1:0-565 GCF_056402095.1 Peribacillus sp. P4_C12 | reverse complement strand
AATCCGTACAAGTGAAATCATGCTTTGCAAAGTTTAAATTATCACCAATGCCTCCACATCCACGGATCAGGCCAGGTTTGCGGTTAAGGCCATCCAATTCTCTCATTGCAGCATCAGATGCCGTAACTGAAAGTTTAGTTTCTACTGAAGCTATCTGTGCCCTATTTCCGGATAAAACCAGGCTTGTCCTGCCATTTACCGCTTCGCTAATGAGTTCGCCACTAATCATGGAAGCACCAGCAAGATCCCCTTCTGTACCATCACTCGGTCCCATTACAAAATATCCACCGTTTACAGTCGCTATCGCACCAGTACGGGCTGAAATGYTAGTTAATTTTTCCTTCCCGGGTACTATCTCAGTTCCCAGTTCAGGTAAAACTTTTCCTTTAAACTTCTTTGGATCGATTTCTAAAATATTCACAACCCAAGGGCCCGTAGATTTCCCTCCATCTTCAGCCGAAAAAACAACGCGTGAATTACCATATCCTTTTCCTTTTAACTCATCTCTTAATTTGTTGGCATCTCTCTCCGATTTAAATGATCCAACACGTACAAGGTATCCAAG
>NZ_JBFUIB010001186.1:0-565 GCF_056402095.1 Peribacillus sp. P4_C12 | reverse complement strand
GATCTATTAACCTATACTCCTGGAGGTGCAGGTGTAGGCAATTAGTAATTACAGTTCCTGCTGGTTCAACTATTGAACAAAATTCATACCCACGCGCGATACAAATGTTATCAATTAATCCATTAAAGACCTCTGAAGAATAAGGGGATAAACCTTCTCTCTCCCAAATTGTATGTATAGTTACCTCTTACATTTGAGTTGTAGAATTGTATCAGCAATATTTTTATTTATCGATACTTTTCTTAATTTATCTTTTCATTAGTTATCGAAAAACAAGCGCATGGATGGGGTTATTATGAGGTGGTTTGCTTGTGTTTACCTTTTACATTGCGATGTTAACGAGTATTAAATTTTTATAAAAGTGAGTGATTTGAGGATTTAAGGTTGATTGAATTTTTTTCAATTCCTCTTTTACTCGATTTCCCTATTCCTCGTCATATCAAAAAGTCCTCACTATTGTCATTTTGAGTTGAAATTAAAATCTTTTCACTCCTATTGTTCCACCTCACTCAAATATTTTGTTTATGCCAAGTTTGCCAATTTGTCGAAAATTTGTTGTAATGAT
>NZ_JBFUIB010001185.1:0-566 GCF_056402095.1 Peribacillus sp. P4_C12 | reverse complement strand
CGTGAAGGATATAAAAAAACGGACTTCAATGCAAAAGATTTAACAGAAGTTTTAAGTTACAAAGGGTTCTGGAAACTCGCGAGTAAATTTATGAAAGAAGGGATGGATGAATATGTCCGTTCTTTTAGCAAGAAGCAATTTACGAAAAGCCTTCAGGAGTTAATTCCTGAAATTCAGGAAGATGATTTAATTCCGGCACCTGCAGGCGTTCGAGCGCAGGCTCTACAGGACGATGGGAATATGGTAGATGACTTTCATATTATAATGGGGAAACGTACTGTTCATGTATGTAACGCTCCGTCTCCTGCAGCTACAGCTTCTATTGAAATTGGAAAAGAGGTTGTTAACCGTATTCCAGAACAATCGCACTTATTGGAAGCAGCTTTAATAAAATAAATCATTTTTAGGGAGGGAGAAGCCTCATGTTTAATGGTAAAACAATATTTATTGCAGGTCACGCACGTTTACCCCAGGGAATGGCAGCAAAAAGTGTCTTTGAAACGTTAACCATTACTGCAGAAGTCGATTCTAAATATGGGGTTATACTAGAAGCTTCCTGTACATTG
>NZ_JBFUIB010001184.1:0-567 GCF_056402095.1 Peribacillus sp. P4_C12 | reverse complement strand
ATGCAGCCATTCCAAATAGTTGAGGAATGAACTTCACTTGATTTTGGACAGACTTGTCCCGTAAAGCAAGTTGTACTTTTTTAATGATATGCATCGCTTCTATTCCAGAAATAATGGATGTAGTTGTGCGAAAGGATTTCAATCCTAACATCGAACGAACTCGCTTTTTAATAAACCGATGAACTTGTTCCAATATGTTATTAACATATTTCACTTGCCTTATTTGGATTCCTAAATGGCATCTTTTTTCTTTTCTCAATTCTTCAACTGCTATAGGTTAAGCTGGATTCTTATCGACTGTCACGACACGAGGCTCAGAAATATGAAAAGACTGCAAAGCTTTCTTGAAGAATAGCTTTGCAGCCTTGTGGTTTCTTGTTTTGCTTAGGTAAAAATCGATGGTATTGCCTTTCGAATCGACAGCACGTTAAGGTATCATCCATTGACTTTTTACTTTGATATATGTTTCATCGACTCTCCAATAGTCATTGGTTTGCTTGAGATGACGACGGATTCGTTTGTCATGATGATCATGTTTCCATTTGAATAAATTTCGCTTTTCCATAC
>NZ_JBFUIB010001183.1:0-570 GCF_056402095.1 Peribacillus sp. P4_C12 | reverse complement strand
ACGTAAACTTGTCATACCATACCTTTAAATTCAACCCTCTTAATGTTTCCGCTAAAGGTTTTACAAAATCTTCCTTATCCTCTGTTGCATGAGCAATAAATACATCCCAATTCACCCATATCACCTTTTTCACATGATTATTATTTATGTTTTTCTATTGTTGCTCTTTACGCCATTTAGCTTTGCAGCAACTTGTACCTCTATGAATCTCTGAAGAATTGTATAATAATACCACTACCTTTTATCTTATCACTACATTTAAGATAATAAAATAAAAAATGTATAAGATGAGGGCTGTGCTATTCTTTTCTAACCATTATTTTTAGTTGCCGTTATAAACACACTTAAGAAAAAGTAACAGTTGGAGGAAAAACAGAGAGGCGCTAATTGACGAGAAGGCTCACTGTTTAAAGTTAACTGCTCTATGGACAGGAGGTATTTTACAATAAATATTTTTGGTAATAGCAAACTCAAGTTTCATGAATATGTTTAAAATCTTTTATTCAGCACCATGTTCAATCATCCACACCTAAAAAAAAGAAGAGCCTCAATTAAGAGACTCCTCTTTCG
>NZ_JBFUIB010001182.1:0-571 GCF_056402095.1 Peribacillus sp. P4_C12 | reverse complement strand
GCCAGTTGGTTAAGCCTATGTTTACTGCAGTTACTGGCTCATTTATTACAAATATCATGATTAAGCCTGTAATTAACATGCCGAATACAGGATAGAGTAAAACTGGCTTAATCCCTTCGAAGTTCTGTGGCAACTTGGAAAACAATTTTTTCAATAATAAAACGACATATCCGGCAAGAAAACCAGCAATTAGACCACCTAGAAAACCAGCATTAGCTTGTGCTGCTAATAACCCTCCAACCATACCTGGAGCAAAACCTGGACGGTCAGCGATACTTGAGGCAATAAAACCGGCAAGTACCGGGACAAGCAAGAAGAAGGCACCGCTAGCCCCTCCGCCAATATCACTTAATGCTTTGGCAATGGGATTAAATTCAGGCTTTGTTGGATCCGCTGCTTCAATTCCGAAAAAGAAAGAAAGCGCAACCAAGATTCCGCCTCCTACAACAAATGGAAGCATATTACTTACACCGTTCATTAAATGCTTGTAAATCCCAAGCCCTCCTTTTGATGAATCACCATCCTCACTTCTTTCATTCCCGGTTCCTTTATAAACTGGTGTATCCTGATT
>NZ_JBFUIB010001181.1:0-572 GCF_056402095.1 Peribacillus sp. P4_C12 | reverse complement strand
TAATAATCCAGCCTGCGTAATAGACTCCAATGTGTTTTCTGGAGCAGCCACTTGTGCTCCACGGTGAGCACTTAACTCGGTTTTGTTACTATGTAGCCAGTTATCATTAGGCGCTGCACTTGCAGCACTACCAAACAGACTAGATGTTACAAACATAAACGGTAAAGCTAACGGTAGAAATCGAATCTTCTTCACTTTTCTCCACGTCCTATTCTTTAATATTTGGTCACTTTTACCATACATGAATGATGTAAATCACATATTAATTATTTTTTACATTTATGATAATTTAGAATATATGCTTTGTTAAAGAAGGAATTTCCATTTTCCACACAAATCAAAAGGGTGTTAAATGGTATGATTAAATTAAAAATTGTACCAACTTAATTTTTAGGGGGAAATATATATCTTGAAGATAGTTAGAATTATCTTAGCAATAATTGTTCTTGCTTTATCAGCCTATCAGCTAATTACTGGGAATTTTGAGTTGATGCCGTATTCTTTGTTGTTCTTAGGGGCAATTATGTTAGTGACTGGATTAGCCGAACTTCAAAAAGATAGAAAAGGATTTT
>NZ_JBFUIB010001180.1:0-574 GCF_056402095.1 Peribacillus sp. P4_C12 | reverse complement strand
GTGATAGCCCCCATCGAAGACATAAAGCCAGAAGACTGGGATCAAACACATACCATCAACCTAAAGGGCACCTTCCTCACTGTCAAATACGCCATTCCATATATGAAGGAAACTGGTGGCAGCATCGTCATCAACAGCTCCATCAATGGAAACCGATTTTTCAAGAATTTTGGTTTTTCCGCCTACAGCTCATCAAAAGCTGGTCAAGTCGCTTTCGGTAAAATGGCGGCACTCGAATTGGCAAAATATAAAATCCGAGTCAACATCATTTGTCCCGGCTCCATCGATACGAACATTCACGACAACACTTTCCCTGAAGATGAAAACTTAAAAAAAATCAGAATCCCAATTGAATACCCGCAAGGTTCACAGCCCCTTGCAAAAAAAGCCGGCACTACCGAGCAAGCAGGGGACCTTGTCTTGTTCCTAGCTTCAGCTATGTCCTCCCATGTAACAGGGACGGAAGTTTATATTGACGGAGCAGAATCACTGTTATAAGAATTGAAAAAAGCAGCCCYGATTTTTATCAGGAGTACTTTCTAAACAAGGTAAAAAGCTGAAACCCTATAATAGG
>NZ_JBFUIB010001179.1:0-574 GCF_056402095.1 Peribacillus sp. P4_C12 | reverse complement strand
GTGTTAACTGAGTATACATGCAGTTTTAGGCCTGTTTTTTTAATTTTTTTGGCAGTTTCTTCATCTACATTGTTAATAGATGTTGAATAAATGGCATTTTCATATTTCTGTAACTCTTTAATATCGGCATCTACATTCTTCAATGCATTTCCGAGGAAGGTCACAGTCGCTTTTGGGTACCATGAGATAAATTGATCTCGAATACTCGTATTACTTAATACAAAAAATGAATGATTTAATACTTTCGTTTCTTTAGCTTCTTCCATAACACCGTCAACGAATTCCTTGTCATCCCAGTCGCCTTTTGAACCATCAAAATTGATACCAATATTGTATTTATTAGCTTCTTCTAACACTTCATGAAGTGTTGGTGCTTTATAATTGGTCACATTCCCCTGTTTATCTTCAATTGCAAAGCTTTGAATTTCTTGTAATGTTAAATCTTCTACCTTCCCAGAGCCTGTTGTTGTACGATCGACTGTTTGATCATGCATTAATATATATTGGTCGTCCTTCGTTTTTTGTACATCGATTTCAACAAAGCCATATCCTAATAATCCAGCCTGCGTAATAG
>NZ_JBFUIB010001178.1:0-576 GCF_056402095.1 Peribacillus sp. P4_C12 | reverse complement strand
GTATTAGCCCTCCTTATTCGGAAATCTCCAAATAGATTTTCTTCTGCTGTGAGGATCCTGCTGCATATACCACAGTCCGAACCGCCTTAGCAACACGCCCTTGTTTACCGATGACCTTGCCCATGTCTTCTTTATGAACGGAGAGGACATAAACAATTCGGTCGGACTCTTCCTTCGAAGTCACTATGACTTCTTCCGGATAATCCACAAGTGCTGAAACAATTGTTTCAATTAAAGCTTTCATCAACTACCGTCGATTACTTGCTGTTTTTTGCAACATGGAATTTTTCCATGATGCCTTGTGTTGAGAATAAGTTACGAACTGTATCAGATGGTTTAGCTCCATCTTGTAACCATTTAAGAGCAAGCTCTTCGTTGATGTCAACTTTAGCTGGTTGAGTCACCGGGTTATAAGTTCCTACAACTTCAATGTAACGTCCGTCACGTGGTGAACGAGAATCTGCAACTACAATACGATAGAAAGGAGATTTTTTAGCTCCCATACGTTTTAAGCGAATTTTTACTGCCATTTTAAATAAGCACCTCCGAATAGTTTCACACAAGATAGTATAATAT
>NZ_JBFUIB010001177.1:0-576 GCF_056402095.1 Peribacillus sp. P4_C12 | reverse complement strand
TCACAAGTCATGAGATCGATGTAGGAATTGTAGAGGGGGAAATTTCTCTTCGAAATATATATATAAAATCCGTTTCCACCGACCAAATGTATATCGTGGCAGGGGGTAAATATCCAATTTATTTCAATAAGGAAGTTACACGAAGACAGGTAGAACAAGAGAATTGGATTGTCCGTGAAGAAGGTTCTGGTACAAGAGAGGCAACAGAAACATTATTTCAATCTTTACAAATACGTCCTACCAAGTTAATGGAGTTCGGCAGCACACAACTTATAAAAGAAGCAGTTGAAGCCGGGCTTGGCATTAGTTACTTATCTGAACTTACTGTAAAAAAAGAAAGAATGCTTGGTACCATTCAAGTATTAAATGTAAAAGGAACACCGATAAAAAGAAATTTTTCAGTTATAACAGAATCTGTGGAATTGCATACGAAATCTATGAACTTATTTATTGAGTTAATAGAAAAATATCTAAAGAACCAATTATTGCAATAGCTCTATTTTATTAATTAATAAAAATATAAAAAAGACAAAGCTCTTTACTGGGGTTTTGTCTTTTTTTTAGAAGTAGATGGAG
>NZ_JBFUIB010001176.1:0-577 GCF_056402095.1 Peribacillus sp. P4_C12 | reverse complement strand
AGGTCTTGCTGCAGGAGCGTTGTTTGCAGGACCCTATTATGGTGGTGGCTATGGGTATGATGGCTATTATGGATATGATTATGGATATCCAGGATATGCTCCATACCCAGCCCCATATTCATACTACCCTTATTGAGAAAAGAAGTTAGTGGCTAAGAGCAACTATGTGAGAGCGAATATGAAATTGTATAGATACTTCTAATTTTAAAGCCCTTCTCATTAGAGAGAGGCTTATTTATTTTTAATAAGGCAAATCATCCTCAATTATAGCCCTACCCTTCTTAATTAACTCCGTAATATTATTATCTCCGTTATAAACCACTTTATCTATCCTGAAATCTTTACTAGAACCAAATTCATTTTGAATCTGTTGAATCCACTCGTAGGCTGCAATTGCAGCGGCCCAATGATCTTTCTTAAATTCTGAATTGAAGACTGGAAACTTCCACTCTGCAAGAAATTAGTTGCTCTTGAATGTAAGTGAACCTTGATATTTATGTTCAACCCTAAATACCTCCTTATTGACTAATACGGTATCTGCTCTTGCTGTAGAATATGGTTTGCTGTAGAATATGGT
>NZ_JBFUIB010001175.1:0-578 GCF_056402095.1 Peribacillus sp. P4_C12 | reverse complement strand
GTGAAGCCTGGGGTCAAGGCCGTGACGACTGACGACATCCGCTGGTTGCGCTGTAATATTAAAAGCTTGAATCTACTAGGTAACATATTGGCTAAGCAACAAGCAGTGGAAGCTAGCTGTGACGAAGCAATTCAGCATCGTGATGGGACGGTAACGGAAGGAAGTTCATCGAACGTTGCTATCGTGGTGAAGGGGACATTGAAAACGCATCCGGCCACCAACTTGATTCTGAATGGGATTACTCGTCAGGTGATGTTAAAACTATGTGCCGATAATGATATTCCCTATGTCGAAGAAGCCTTCACAGTCGAGGAAATGATGGCAGCTGATGAGGTCCTCTACACGAGTACAAGTGTAGAAGTGACACCGATTATTAACATCGATGGAGAATCGATTGCTAATGGAGAACCAGGACCGATTACCAAAAGTCTGCAAAAACTGTTTTCTGAAGAAATTGAGAGACAATGCGGTGCCGTTAAAGAGAATTAATAAGTGCCCCCCTGCCACGCGGCATGGGGGGTTTTACATTTCAAGTTTTTATATCCCCATTCATTTTCTCCTTATTTACGCTACCGTAA
>NZ_JBFUIB010001174.1:0-579 GCF_056402095.1 Peribacillus sp. P4_C12 | reverse complement strand
ATTCAAAAGAATGAAGTCATAATGCTGAAAGGCCATAACGTTCAGTATGGGGCGCCGGTAGAAACCATGATTTACCTGGGTGGAGGAAAATTGGTTGAAGTAGGGTATGCAAATGAAGGGAAGGCAGAGCATATTGCGGATGCCATTAATGAAAATACAGCGGCCATTTTATTCGTAAAATCACATCATGCTGTTCAAAAAAATATGATTTCAGTTGAAGAAGCCTGGAAAGTGGCCAAAGCGAATAACGTACCACTAATCGTTGATGCTGCGGCGGAAGAAGATTTGAAAAAATATGTAAAGGTTTCGGATTTAGCCATTTATAGCGGATCTAAAGCGATTGAGGGTCCGACATCAGGTATCGTTGCTGGGAAGAAAAAATATATCGAATGGTTAAAGGTTCAATTACACTGTATCGGACGGAGTATGAAGGTCGGTAAGGAAACAACATTTGGATTGCTTCAGGCATTGGATGAGTATTTTATCAAAACAGACAATAGTGAAAAAGAAAAAGCTAGTTTACAAGTTCTCACATCACTTGAATCAATTGACGGTGTAAAAGTAGTGATTGTACAGGAT
>NZ_JBFUIB010001173.1:0-579 GCF_056402095.1 Peribacillus sp. P4_C12 | reverse complement strand
TAGCAGGTACAGGCGATGCCGCTAATTGGCTTTTGGCCCATGCGAAGCTAGGTGCAAAACTGAAAGTGAATACCAGGATTCTTGCTGATAAACAACCACTTAAGGCGGCACCGAAAATTAGTATTGTCAATGGTGGGCCGCAATTGCTGCATGACGGTAAAGAGAAGATTAATGCGTTAAAAGAAGGGTTCAATTGGAGCGAAAATCCAGAATTCTACTATAAATTTGGAGAGCGTAGAAATCCCCGAACTCTTGCAGGGGTCACTGAAGAAGGGAAAATTCTCTTGGTTACGGTTGATGGACGTCAGCCATTCTATAGTGTGGGTGCAAATTTTAAAGAGAGTGCCCGTCTCATGAAAGCTCTCGGTGCGGTTGATGCAGTAAACTTGGATGGCGGAGGTTCTACGGCTATGACAGTAGGCTCCAAATTGGTGAATCGTACATCCGATGCGGCCGGTGAACGTCCGATTGGGGATGCGATTGTTATTTTACCTAAATAAAGGATGAGGAAACCTTATATCATTTTGTGTTATCGCTAAATATAACAATTCTTCTTCGCTTAAATGAAGGGATTAGTCG
>NZ_JBFUIB010001172.1:0-582 GCF_056402095.1 Peribacillus sp. P4_C12 | reverse complement strand
TTTTAACCTTTTTATGGCTGTTTGAGAAGTGTCTTTTATGGTATCCGCCACAGCAATAAGACCTGCATATTCACCATCAATGCTAGCCAGCATCGCGGTTTTACCTTGCCCTTCAAGGTCTTCCATGGCCGGTAGTGCTTTTGTAATATCCACGTTGTTTTGCTTCATTAATTTCCGTGTACCCACCAGTAACACTTTTTGATCCACAACAGCTTTTACCCCGTAACCTGGAATAGCTTCGAATTCCTGAGCCAATGCAAGTGATATTTTTCTTTCTTGAATTCCTTGAACAATTGATTGTGCAAGTGGGTGTTCAGATTGTTTTTCAGCGGCCCCGATAAGAGATAAAAAGTGTTGTTCACCCATTCCATTTTCGATGAGGACATCGGTTAACACTGGTGTACCATTAGTAACAGTTCCCGTTTTGTCTAAAATAACCGTATCAATATGGTGAGTAGTTTCCAGGTGTTCTCCGCCTTTAAATAAAATACCGAACTCTGCAGCACGCCCTGACCCGGCCATGATTGATGTTGGGGTAGACAAACCTAAAGCACAGGGGCAAGCTATTACAATCACCGCAAT
>NZ_JBFUIB010001171.1:0-583 GCF_056402095.1 Peribacillus sp. P4_C12 | reverse complement strand
CTTCATTAAACCTCTACGGCGTGCTTTTCGAAATTCAAAAACTGAAATTGTCCAAATGGATCTAACATTTCTTTTCGTATGTCCATTCCAAAATGGTTTTTTATGACCCGAAAAATTGAACAAACTAGTATCCTTTTCACTGAAAATTATTGATATTCCAACCAAACTGATACTCCATATCAGAGCCGAAAGTAGATACAGCCAATCCGTACTTTTAGGAATATTTGCAATCAATTCACTAAAATGAAAAACTTGATAAGGATTCCATGTATTTTGGAAAAACACAAGATCGTCTGTTGTGAAATAGCCAACGACTAAGATAAAACAAGTCGATAGTATCAATGTAAAAGAGTTCTTTAGCCAATTGCTTAATAGGGTTACAACTGCAAAAGTAAATAGACAAGCACTCCCAAAAAACATGCATGCTCTTAATACATAACTGGACGTCGAAATATAGCTATACGCTTTACCCGTAGAAACATATTGTGGATACTGAAAATCGAATACTCGCTCTCCAAAAATCAATGGAATAATGATGCCTATACTAAGAATCATCACTAAGAATATAAACAACATGAAAAGC
>NZ_JBFUIB010001170.1:0-584 GCF_056402095.1 Peribacillus sp. P4_C12 | reverse complement strand
TTCATAAGAAAGCTGACGACACCTCTCTGAAGTCGGTTCGACTCCTTCGGGAAACTTAGAATCTATTACAACTCCATGTTTTCTTTCCATTAGAAAAAAGGGAGATCCGACGATTGAATCATCATCCGAAAACAGTATAGGTTCAGGAGCTGCTTGAAAATACGCGTTGATTGATGAAAGAATATGGTGTTCCCGTTTCATATCATGTGCCTTTGGAGCAACAGGACCAAGCGGCGGTCTCCTTAATACAGCTTCCCACTCTCCCATCTTCAACTGATAGGTCAAATTGGAATACCCTGTAGAAAACTGTTGCAGTTCTAACGGTTCATTTGGTAGGTCCATGACATTTTTTCTCAGAAAATCTTCTAATGTTCTTAAATTCAGTTCCTCACCGGAACGAACAGGAATCGTATCATCAACCAATTTCCTTCACCCCTTTACACTTTAGAGAATCTAGGTATGAACAAGATGTGAGATAAGCGTATCTTTTATCATTTCAGGAATAGGTTCACTTTTCTGTTCAGTAAAATTGAAACAAACTAAGACCGCACTCCCCTTTGCAATGGCCTCTCCAGTTTGTGAAC
>NZ_JBFUIB010001169.1:0-590 GCF_056402095.1 Peribacillus sp. P4_C12 | reverse complement strand
GCATAAATTGTTACTTCAACCAATTACAGATCATGCGAAAATAGTCCACTATTCCTTTAATGAAAAAGCTTCTATTTCAAGAAAGATTACGGTCATTGCACTGTTAAGTACTATAGTGGCTACTCTCCAGGCAGCTGGCGGATTGATTCCGGCAGCTGGTTTGTTCATTAATCCCCTTGCAATGGCACCCGCTATCCTTAGTATGGTTTTACCAGTAAGATATGGTTTGCTTGGTTACTTATTAACCTTGTTTTTGCTCTTTCTTATTCAGCCGAATCAGTAGATTAATAGGTGTATGTAATTCCGGCCAGAATTCGTCAATTTCGTATCCTCTGGGCAATGCAATGTCATTCGGATTAAGATTTTTCTTCTTATTTTCGTTCATTCCTTTTCTGCCCCCTACTATCAAATGACAAGCACCTTTTCACCCCCAGCAACAGCTCTAGGGACGGCTGCACCAAAGCGAATTGATATGTTAGACAATTTGTATTAGAAGCCAACATTTTCTTAACCATCCAGATTTTTCATTAATAGATATTCCATGTGTGTTATTCTCATTCACAAAGATTTAATTAGAGTAAGAAGGGTTG
>NZ_JBFUIB010001168.1:0-590 GCF_056402095.1 Peribacillus sp. P4_C12 | reverse complement strand
ATGAAAGAGCATCTAAATGCTCTCAGTAGGCAATTAATTGAATACCTTTCAGAAATTCAAGAGATAAATATATAGAAACTACATCCTAGGAAATTCATTACCATTTTGGGGGTCGGAAGTTTATTGTTGTTTCCGTCCATTGTATATCTCTTTATCAGAAATTAGTGAACATCTTGCTTATCAAAAGATGTTAAGCCAATCAAACTTGCATTGTAACAGATAAACCCTTCCTTTCTTGCTTCCCTTCAAACTGCCTATACGACTGCACAAAATTCCTTATTATTAGCAAGAAGACGAACTTACATTGTATACTATTTAGAAGCAACCATACCTACTGTATTACTTGCAGGAGATGTAGAAACGACAAAATTTCGTCGTCCAGATATAAAGAAATTTTCCGATGCACAGTTAAGTCGTTCTTTAACAAGATTGAAAAGAATATCTGGATTGACAAGTGCTTTTTTTCTCAAAGAATCGATTATGATTTAATCTATTAAAAAAGCACCCGTTTATTCGGATGCCTACATACTAAATTCTCATCTGCAAACTCACCCATACTAGGTAAATAGCTTTTTTGTACATTATAAGAT
>NZ_JBFUIB010001167.1:0-591 GCF_056402095.1 Peribacillus sp. P4_C12 | reverse complement strand
TTATTTACCGTAAAAACCAACAGGGCATAGTAATAGAAATATCGGCAACTTTAAGATCATTTGAAACCAATACTACTCTTTAAATAAAAGTTTTTGTCAATTTCTTTTCGGTTACATCCTCTTGTTCTTCATTCCAAAAATCATACTTTATACCTCAAGAATTCCTTTTCTTAATGAACTATCCTGCCCCGTTAGTAAGAAAAAAGGCCACCAAATGGTAGCCCCGGATCTCAACTAACGCACCTAGTCAGTTTAAGAATTTTCTATTTCGAATTGATGTAATAAACCAGATTATCAGTCCATTCACCAAATCTATTTTATTTAATTTTTGCAAATAAGGTGGAACGTGGAACTCCTGTAGCACCATCAAATATCATATCCTCTTTTACAAATCTTACATTAACCCCTTTTTCAGCTAATTCATGAACTATCTTATTTAAGTCCAAAAGAAGAACGAGCTAAACGATCTATTTCAGTTACTACTAATGTATCTCCTTCTCGTGCAAATTCAATAGCTTCATAAAGTTGGGCTATTTGTTTTGTACTTGTCCCGGTTACTTTTTTAACAAAAAGCTTTTCGCACCCTTCCTT
>NZ_JBFUIB010001166.1:0-591 GCF_056402095.1 Peribacillus sp. P4_C12 | reverse complement strand
TTTCAGAAGAGGTCATCACGGTGCTCCTTTCTAAAAATTCCTTTGCATATAGGCTATGTAGAGACTTAATATGTGTGAATCAAAGAAGGGTTTAGATATAGGGAGGAAGGGAATAACGTTACTAAATGATTATTTTTAGAAAAGAGGGATAGAGATGAATAAAAGTAACAAGCTTTCTTACATAGATAGCGGGGAAGGTAAAAACACGTTGCTATTTATCCATGGATTTTGCGGAAGTCATGGGTATTGGCGGGACATCATTAGTGGTTTAAAAGATAAATATCGAGTTATTTCCATTGATTTACCAGGTCATGGTGCAAGTGAGTCACTAGGGGCATCTTTCACGATTGAAGATATGGCAGTGAATATTGCTGCATTTTTAGATGAACAGCAAATCAATCAGGTTTACATGTTCGGTCATTCGCTCGGAGGTTATATCACATTGTCATTTGCTGAGCAGTTTGCYGAAAAATTGAGTGGTTTCTCCCTCATTCATTCCACCGCATTGCCTGACGATGAGGCTGGGAAGGAAGGGCGGTTAAAATCTGTTGAAAAAATTGAAATTGACGGGATCCCTGCCTTTATTGATGA
>NZ_JBFUIB010001165.1:0-591 GCF_056402095.1 Peribacillus sp. P4_C12 | reverse complement strand
GGTTAGCATAACTGGCCTCCACCCCTTGGATAGGCATGACGAAGGAATGAGAGGGCAATTGACCCGTTGAGACATGGGAGGGAAAGCCTCCAGGGGCGGCGTGGAGATGTGTATTTTATGGTAAAATATGGAGTGGTAGCTGACTCCTTTATTTAACTATGCCTTCACGAAGCCTAACTGATCTGAACTCATTTCATTTACCCGTAAGTCTAATTACAAGGGTTATGAAATCCTGCGAATAAGTGAGCATTCGAGAGATATTCGCATCAAACTGAGAGAGTTGAAGAATGGTTTTTACTCTTATTTAACAATTATGCATATTGTCAAGGATGTAGTTTAGGATTACTAGTGATGAACCGTACCATAAGTAAATGAGGTTTTTAGTATGGTCGGAAGACACCTTCAACAAAGAAAGCTAGCCAAGGGCTGGCTTTTTTTTCAGTAAATAGATCTGTGCCTAATAACTCCTCGAATATTCTTGTATTAAATATAGTTTCAAAGGTGTTTACATCTCGATTTATTATATTACTATGAATGTTTACTTGTAGTAATTTGTGATATTTAATCCAATCAAGTAGTAATATATCATTC
>NZ_JBFUIB010001164.1:0-591 GCF_056402095.1 Peribacillus sp. P4_C12 | reverse complement strand
ATGAATGCTAGTAATTCCATGATTATATAAAACGTCAATACCTGTTCCAATGGAACCAGCTAAGACAAATACGGGAATGCCTTGCTTTTTCGCTTCTTCTGCCACTCCCATGGGTGTTTTACCTGATGCTGTTTGGTAATCGATTTGTCCTTCACCAGTAAAGACACAATGAGCTCCACGGAGTTTTTCTCCAAGTTTGGTATATTCAATAACGATATCGACGCCTCTTTTCGTTTCGGCAGAGAAAAAGGCTTGGAATGCACCACCAATTCCGCCTGCAGCACCAGCCCCTGCTTTATTATGCAAGCTAATACCTGTCTTGGTTTCTACCAAATCAGCCCAAATTGATAAAGCTTTATCGAGAAGATCCACCATGACTGGTGTTGCCCCTTTTTGTGGACCAAATACAGAAGAGGCCCCATCAGGTCCGACCAATGGATTTTGAACATCTGATGCGATTATAAACTCACATTCTGCTATTCTTGAATCAAAATCTTGTGTATTTATTTCCACAATTCGTGATAATTCCGCCCCTCCGAATCCAACCGATTTCCCTTCTAAATCTAATATTTTCATTCCTAAAGCCTGGAG
>NZ_JBFUIB010001163.1:0-591 GCF_056402095.1 Peribacillus sp. P4_C12 | reverse complement strand
GGGAAGTTCATTAAAACGTGTGATTACCGGTGGATTATAGATAAATGTATTCTTAACTACATCAATTTCAATTATTTTACCAGCTATTTCCATATCATCCTGGCTTAAATTAAATGGATCATAGCCTGATCCACCATCTCCGGTTGTTAAAACAAGGTTTCCGGTTTCAGGTGAAAAGTTTAAGCTATTGACACCATTATGATTAAAAAATGGTCTTCTTAAGTTAAGTAATGTTCGGCGTTTTTGAGGTTGACCATTCGATTGTAAATTCCATTCTTCAACTGTATCAATATGATCATATTGATTTTCTCTATTTATCCATCTTAGGTTTAAAGTTCTGGGATCACACGGGTTAGGCCTAAAAGGTTCAGAAAGAGCACCTGGACCTTGTGTTCCAGCTACTGAATAATGAAGATAAAACAGACCGTTATAATAAAATTCTGGATGAAACGCTAGCCCTAGCAATCCTCGTTCATCATATCCACCACGAGAAACACCTAGTTCAGAATCACCAAGTTTTATGATTCGCGGGCGAATATCTAAAAAAGTCCTTATAACCCCGTTTCCTATGTAAAAGATCTCTCCTACCTG
>NZ_JBFUIB010001162.1:0-592 GCF_056402095.1 Peribacillus sp. P4_C12 | reverse complement strand
CCATGCTCGTAAGCTGTCAAAATTTCCGTTGGTGTAAGCGCACCGGGGATGCTAATAATGCCATAGCGCTTTGCCATTTTAATCGTTTCAATATTGACGGTTGGCGAAAAGATAAATTCCGCTCCAGCCATGATGACCAAACGAGCCGTTTCTGGATCCAATACTGTACCGGCACCCACTATGATATCATCGCCGAACTCCTCTTTTACTTTATCAATTAACTCGCAAACTTTGGGTGTTTCTACTGTAATTTCGAGTGTTCGGATTCCACCTTCATTCAGGGCTCTAGCGATTGGTACAATTTGATCGGGACGTGCACCACGAATAACGGCGACTAGCTTCCCTTGTTTCAGCTCTACTAGTTTAGTCATTCTTTCCCACCTTTCTACCTAGTCACATCTTCTGCTCCGCCACTCATAAATAAATCGAGGTCGTCACGTATCGGCAAACCCTCTACATCTCCATTTACCATCGTTACCATTGCTCCCATGGCATTTCCGCGCCGTGCAGCTTCTTCTAGCCCCAGTCCATCAAGAAGGCCGGAGAGTACACCAGATGCAAAAGCGTCCCCAGCACCGATTGGGTCTACGAC
>NZ_JBFUIB010001161.1:0-592 GCF_056402095.1 Peribacillus sp. P4_C12 | reverse complement strand
CAATTGGACCGACCAAAATCCTAAAATATGAAAAGATTCAAATATTCATTTTACGTATGATGTGTATGATGTGAATGACAAAAAACATAAGGAAAATTTGTAATACATCAAAGATTATTATATATCGGAAGAACAACTTTTTGGTGTTGAATACTCTTTGAGAAAACTTAAAGGAAATCATATTTGGTGCCGTCCTAATACCCGAGGTCACTTTAACATGAAAATTGAAGAAATCGAATATACTGGGCAGCATATATATGTAACTATTAATAATGATATAGAGATAAGTTTATTGGACAGGGAAGTGTCAAATTCATTAAGAGGGCAAGATTCATTTAGTCCCTGAGAAAGATCAATGGATAGAACTCCCAAGAAGTCTGACAGAAAAGGAAATGGATAAACGGACACTAAATTGGATAGAAGAAAGTATAATTAAAGTTGAAAAAATGGAACGATAATTCAATTATCATTTAACAAAGCCTTTCTCATAAAGAGAATGGCTTTTTTTAATTTAATAATTGTGTATATTTTAATGAATGGTGAAGGACCAAATACATTTCGACCAATTTCTTCAGAGAAACCATTATTACAG
>NZ_JBFUIB010001160.1:0-593 GCF_056402095.1 Peribacillus sp. P4_C12 | reverse complement strand
TTTCTTTCTCGTCCGTGACTATCATACCGGACAGCTCCGACTGTCAGATGCACTTCATCTGGATACGCGGATAGACTGTTCGCAATCGAATATAGACGGGCTGGAATTTTTCGAAGGATGGAGACGAATTCTTGTGCCGATTCACCCCATGAGCCAAAATCACGGACAAAATCCAGCAAATCACGGCCTTCACGATATTCTTTTAGTTTTTCTTCATTACCAGCTGATAAAAGTGCCTTTAAATCCTCATTGCCTGAAAGTTGGGCCGCTTGCTCAAAGAGCGATTTTGTTAATACTGTTATTTCAAAATTGGAGATGAGCGATTCCCTAAGTTTTCGAAGGTCTCCCTGCTTGTTGACCTTCACGATTTCTTCAGGGTCCCAATTGAGTTCTTTAAGGAGCATATCCACTAAAATGGAATCATTTTGTGGATAAATACCAAGACTGTCACCAGGTTCAAATGTAAGTCCAGAGCCTTCAAGCGATAACTCGATATGGTGTGTCTCTTTATTGGAGCCACGGCCGTTCAAGTTAATATTTTCCATAACTTCCGCTTTAAAAGGGTTTGTCCTGGAATACGTGTGTTCACTTAC
>NZ_JBFUIB010001159.1:0-600 GCF_056402095.1 Peribacillus sp. P4_C12 | reverse complement strand
GAGGATTGGTTGTAGTTCTTACTAGACAATTGAATGATACGATTCTTTGAACTAAGAAAAAAAACCTCTCTTAATTCCCTTTAATTAAGGAATTTCACGAGAGGTTTGTTTTATGTGTTGCTCTTCGAAAAATATTTCCGAGTATCTTCACGTATTTGTTTGGATAAGACACTATCAAGTTCTTCATTTAACCATGAAAGTGATTTACTACGTAAGTCATCACRCATTTTTTCTTCCGCAGAGAGCATAACTAAATTGATGGTGCAAAAGGAGGGAGCTTGACAGCAGTTATTTCTATACAAATAACCATTATCTTTAATATTTTTACATTGAAAAATAGGCTTAGGGCCTTCAATTGCTTCAATTACATCCCAAAAGGAAATCTCTTCCGGAGACTTAGATAATCTATATCCTCCTTTTACCCCGGGGACAGAACTTACAATTCCAGCCTTAGATAATTTACCGAAAACTTTTGAAAGAAATGTCTCAGGAAGACCTTGGAATTCTGCCAAATCCTTTATCCCAATACTATCGTTGGAAGGAACATCAATTAAATAAACCAGACAATGTAAAGCATATTCAACTCCGACACTATACTGC
>NZ_JBFUIB010001158.1:0-601 GCF_056402095.1 Peribacillus sp. P4_C12 | reverse complement strand
GTCCAAGATTTAGAGATTACTTGGAATGATCTTGAAGTTTTCGCACCAGAACCATTTTAGCTACAAGGGGCTGTCTCATCCGTGAACTAGCCTACTTTTCGGACAGCCTTTTTTTGTATGCTATTTTTTCGTACTAGCCAAATACATTAGCATGTGGAATTTTTCGTCTATTACATGATAATCAAAAAAAGGTCCTGGATCTGTACAGTAACCGATATTTTCACTTTGCGTGATTTGAAATCCGTTAACTGATATATTTTCTTCTATGTATTTTGGATATAAAATATGCTCGTGGGAATTTGGATATAAGGCTAAAATATTTTTCAAGGATTTGGCCGAGCTATCATAATAGGAGTACCCGCCGACAATTGTTGAACTGCTATGGAAATAGTTTTTTAGAACATGAATTGGGAACTGCGGATTGAGCAGTGAAAAATCATTTGCTGTAAAACTATCCACAAAAACATCGATGCTAAGCGGCTTCAATGGCAGATTTAAATCAGAATTCAAAATATAAAGGACATTTGGCTTCGGATTCATACGCTCAATTCTTTTTCTAACCTTCTTGAGCATCGCAAGCGAATAGCCACTGAATACATAG
>NZ_JBFUIB010001157.1:0-601 GCF_056402095.1 Peribacillus sp. P4_C12 | reverse complement strand
GCTATATATTTGCCTCCTTCATTTAAGAAGCTTGTCACATTGTCTTTAAACGCATTAAGTTGCCCGTCGTTCTGTAATCCAAATTCTTTATTAGCCTCAGATAGGTTGATAGAAATGAGACTTTCCGTTCCACTATAGACAAAAATATCAAAACCGTTAAGAGAATTTTTAGCCACTTCGACTGGTGTAACTTCTGTCACATCAAAACCTAGTCTTTTCAAAGCGAGCTTTGTTCCTGCGTGTGATTTCTGTTTACCCATACCTCCATCCTTTAATATAGCCACTTTTAAAGACGTAATAGCCACTGCATCTAATGGTACCTCAGCAGTTCCAACCTGTAACCCAGATTCTTTCACCGCTGCTGAAACCTGATTAGCTACTGCTTTTGCAAAGAAGTTGCCTTGTGCATCACGTACTATAGGTATTCCTTGCTTAAGCAATGCATTTACTAAATTTACCGATTGGACAGAGCTGTTCGGAATCAGAAACGGTCCTTTTCCTGAAACCGTTCCTTGACCTGTAATCTGTTTTACTTTCGTTGCATTGACTTTAATAGGATTTTGTGTGGCTACTGCCTCGAATCCCCAAAGCTCCGGTAAAC
>NZ_JBFUIB010001156.1:0-602 GCF_056402095.1 Peribacillus sp. P4_C12 | reverse complement strand
GATTCCCGGTATAGGAGAAAAAATCGCAGCCACGATTATCTCTGAAATTGGTGAAATCAATCGCTTTAATCATCCGAAAAAACTGGTTGCCTTCGCTGGGTAAGTTTACGGCAACCATTAATCGTATGACTAAAAGAGGTTCGAGCAGACTACGTCATTCTCTGTATCTTGCCGTACTATGCGGCATAAGAAGTTCAAGTAACAAAATGATAAGAAAAAAACAGAAGGAAAACCGGTCAAATTTTCAATCGTTGTCTGTATTAATAAGTTGCTTCATTGGATTTACGCTTTATTAAAGAGAAAAGAAACGTTGCTAGATTTATCCTAATTAACGGTTTTGTGAAACAGAGAAAAATCCTTCCAAAAGTGTTTTGGAGGGATTTTTGGCATGGTCAAAAATAATAGATGTAGTTTTATAAAAAAGTTTGATCATTTCTGTGATCCTTCTTCCATTAAAGTGCCCGATAATTGAAGATAGTTCACGATGCAAGGCTATTATTTAACATCTTACATTTTTGCGTTTGAAACCAAGCTGCCCTTTATCTACTTCCTTTTGAATACTTTCGGAAGCGAGTAGGAAACTGCTTTTTTTCTTGTCCCGT
>NZ_JBFUIB010001155.1:0-604 GCF_056402095.1 Peribacillus sp. P4_C12 | reverse complement strand
GCACCTCGGGTCATAAGCAATTGTTTTCCAATGGCTACTACTTCAATGATTTTTGTAGGATCTGAATCCAAATCCACCATATTAGCAGCTTCCTTCGCTGCATTTGTCCCTGTATTCATAGCCAATCCTACATCAGCCTGTGCCAACGCAGGCGCATCGTTTGTGCCATCTCCGGTCATTGCTACAAGTTTACCTTCCGCTTGTTCCCTCTTAATAACAGAAATTTTATCTTCAGGCTTTGCCTCGGCAATAAAATCATCTACTCCGGCTTCTTTAGCAATAGTCGCAGCAGTTAAAGGGTTATCACCAGTACACATCACGCTTTTAATGCCCATTTTTCGTAATTCATCAAAACGTTCCTTCATACCTGGTTTTACTGTATCTTTCAAGTAAATAACACCTAGTACACGATTTCCTTCTATAACAACCAGTGGCGTTCCGCCTTGCATGGCCACTTTATCACTAATGTCTTTTAAATCACTTGGGACTCTTCCCCCCTGATACAGGATGTACTCGATTATTGCATCCACTGCACCTTTTCTGACCTTTTTCCCATCAGAAAAGTCTGTTCCGCTCATCCTGGTTTCAGCAGTAAACTCTATCC
>NZ_JBFUIB010001154.1:0-604 GCF_056402095.1 Peribacillus sp. P4_C12 | reverse complement strand
GTATTATTCATCATATCACCCCATTATTATATATTATAATGCATTTACCTCTTCTGTAACAACTTTACCGAATATTATTTAGTTACTAGAGCCGTTTTAGTATAAAAAATATATTAGCTTACTTAAGGTATAATATAAGGTGTTAGAAAATATTTTCGCCTCGAAAATGCCACATTTTAAAAGAAATGGTCATTCAAAAAGAAGTTCCTTTAGAGATAAAATGAGAAATATGGTACTTTATTAGTGAACTAAAAGTTTGTGTAAATGGAAGGATTCGTGGGATAGATGAGTGATTTACTGCAAGAGGCCGTATCCTTTATCAGGAAATGCTATTCAGAATTAGTAAAAACAGAAGAAGAAACGAATAGTAGAATTGAACATATTAAAAAGGAAATTATAGATACAGGTAGATATGAACATACATTAGAAGAATTAGAACATGGTGCTAAATTAGCATGGCGTAATAGCAATCGCTGCATTGGTCGCTTTTTTTGGGAGTCGTTGAGAGTGATTGATAAAAGGATGCTTCAAAGCGAAGAAGATATTTTTTCCGCTCTTTTTGAACATATTGGTTACGCTACGAATAATGGAAACATCAGACCTG
>NZ_JBFUIB010001153.1:0-605 GCF_056402095.1 Peribacillus sp. P4_C12 | reverse complement strand
CTGACAATCCACCATCACTAGAAATGACTTCACCGGTAATCGCGCGCGCTTCGTCAGAAGCTAACAGTACATACGCAGCAACGTGATCTTCTGGCAACTGGGCAAGTTGAAGTGGGTTTCTTTTTTTAATGCTGCTTGCTTTCGTATCATTATCCACGACTTTAACAAATGGGCGCAGAGGTGGAATGACCGATAATGCTGTCAGTGTGCCACCAGGCGCTACAGCATTTACCCGAATATTTGGAGCGAGTTCGAATGCAAGTTGGCGCATTAATCCGATTTGAGCGTGCTTGCTTGCTGTGTACCAAACGCCACCGCCATCAGGATAGAAACTTGCACCAGATACAGTAAAAATAATATTGCCATTAGATTTCTGCAGTTCTTCAAGTGCTGCTTTCGCACCGAAGAAAGAGCCTTTAACGTTAATATTGAGCAGGAAATCATATGCTTCGGAAAGTGCATCAGGAGTTACGTCGGCAAATTTAGCAAATCCATCGAAGACTCCTGCATTAGCGACGAGAACATCTAACTTCCCAAATTGCTTAACAGTGGCCTGTACAGCCTTCTCATTGTCTTCGTATTTACTTACATCTCCTTGGTTAATG
>NZ_JBFUIB010001152.1:0-606 GCF_056402095.1 Peribacillus sp. P4_C12 | reverse complement strand
ACTATTTTCGAAAGTTGCACAAGGTGTGATGATGGTGCATTCAAAAAGTGCACCAGTCGACTTCGACTTTTTATCTGAAATTGCCCAAAGTGTCGGAGCAGATGATAACCTTGTTTTTGAAATTAAGAACGCAAACACCGCATCGCAAGTCGGTGATATGATGGCCGAGATTGATAACAAAGAATTCTTCAATAAACTTTGTGAAGCCTGCTGTCACTCAGGATTAAAGCAAGTGAAGGGCGGCATTGAAATGGAAACGGCGATTTATTCGTTGAAAGGACAATTACTAGGAAGGGCTGTTGGAATTGACTCAATCGATTAAATTAATCGGGATAGGAGATAACGGTCAAGAAAGCTTACTGCCTCAATATGCACAATGGATTGAAGAAAGTGAAGTGCTTATCGGCGGTGAGAGGGTCTTGTCCTTCTTCCCGAATTATCAAGGAAAGAAGATTGTCATAAAGGGCGGCATGAAAGCAGTTGTAGAACGACTACAGGAAGAGACTCGTCCGACGGTCGTTTTAGCTTCTGGTGATCCGCTATTTTACGGAATTGGCGGCTATCTTTCCAGCAAGATGAATATAGAAGTATACCCATATTTTATTT
>NZ_JBFUIB010001151.1:0-606 GCF_056402095.1 Peribacillus sp. P4_C12 | reverse complement strand
GTTTAATGACGTCCTCTTTCACCAATGATTCGTCCTTTACCGTGACACGCAGACGGGTTGCGCAGCAATCGACTATATCGATATTTTCCTGTCCGCCTAATCCATTAACGATGGTCTGGGTTCTCTCTGATGCCGTTACTTGTGTAACAGCGGCCTGTTCATCATCTTCACGGCCGACCACTTTCAAATTCTTCTTCCTGATTAAGAATTTAAAAGTGAAGTAGTATAAGAAAAACCATGGAATGCCTACGAKGAGTACATAAACCCAGTTTGTTTTACTGATTCCTTGGAGAATCCCGAATAAAGTAAAATCAATAAATCCTCCAGAAAAGGTTTGACCGATTGTAATATTGAATATATCTGCCATCATGAAGGCCAAGCCATCAAACAAAGCATGAAAAACATAAAGGATTGGAGCGACAAATAAGAAACTGAATTCAAGTGGTTCGGTAATGCCTGTTAAGAATGATGTTAAGGCTGCTGAAAGAAGTAAACCAGCCACGACTTTCTTATTTTTAGGTTTAGCGCAATGATAAATGGCCAATGCCGCTCCAGGTAAACCAAACATCATCGTGATGAACCGTCCGGACATGAACCGGGAAACAC
>NZ_JBFUIB010001150.1:0-610 GCF_056402095.1 Peribacillus sp. P4_C12 | reverse complement strand
ATATCGAAAAATCAAAACAAATTTTTGAATACTTGTCGCAAGATGGACAAGTGAAAATGCCCCTGCAGGAAGCTTTTTTTAGCCCTGCTTATGGGATTGTATCGGACAAATTCGGTGTAACTTTTCAAATTTACACAGAGGGTCAACAATAATTTTTTTTTAGTATAAAAATAGCCCAAAGCAGCTGATTTGGTGACTTTTCCGTTCCAACTTAAAATCAATAGTTGAGCTTGTATAAATCCAGATTGGAACATCATATATTGAAAATTCGCACGAAATAGCGGTTATTTTGAATGAAATCAATAAGAAACAATCAATGCGAAAAAAATTTATTTAATGATTGAATATGATTAGGCAAAAGATTATAACTGAATTTTTTACTAATAAGGAAATGATTAGTTAAAATCGTTCCAAGGTAACCAACTTAAGGCACAATTGGTGAAGAATAATTAAATCCCAATTTCTCATTAATATCACTGAGAGATTGGGATTTTTTTTATTCTGGAATATTCTTAACGTTGTAAATCTGCGTTTTGCTTGAGGTACTCCTTATGGAATGATAGGTGCGATTCTTCTTTAAGAAGGATCGCCTTTTCTTATACAGCTAAAG
>NZ_JBFUIB010001149.1:0-610 GCF_056402095.1 Peribacillus sp. P4_C12 | reverse complement strand
GTCTGCTGCCTCTATCATCTGTCTTCATAACCACCCCTCCGGAGACCCGTCTCCCAGCAGAGAAGATATTGAAGTAACGAAAAGATTAGTCGAATGTGGTAAAATAATTGGGATTGAAGTATTGGATCATATCATTATTGGGGAGCACAAATATGTTAGTTTGAAGGAAAAAGGTTATTTATGACACTATCAAAATTTTTGATGATACGATATAATATTGTTTATGATTTTTAAAAGAGGAAACTTTTTCAAAACTCTTATTGTCAAAAAACGACAAATTATTATTTGAACTTATAAAAAGGATTTTTGTTTACGAAAGGGAGATACCATAATGTTTGGAATTGGCGCTAGAGATATAGGAATTGATTTAGGAACAGCTAATACGCTTGTTTATGTAAAAGGAAAAGGGATTGCCGTACGTGAACCATCTGTTGTTGCTGTGCAAACAGATACAAAACAGATTGTCGCAGTCGGAAATGATGCGAAAAACATGATCGGTCGTACACCTGGAAACGTGGTTGCCCTTCGCCCGATGAAGGACGGAGTTATTGCCGATTATGAAACAACGGCTACAATGATGAAGTATTATATGAAAGAAGCTCAAAAAAAG
>NZ_JBFUIB010001148.1:0-612 GCF_056402095.1 Peribacillus sp. P4_C12 | reverse complement strand
GTCTCATACTCTTATATATGTCCGGTATTACTACTAGCGCTGCCAACACAGTCCCAACAAAAACGACTACTATAGACCGGGTATTTGAATATTTAGGCCTGAAATATGAAAATGCTATACAAAACTTTGATTATGGTGATAAAAATGAAGTTTTTATTACTCAGAGAGTTAAATCGGCTACAGTGCTTTCACGCTGCATTATAAAAGGTGAAAAATGTGAAGTTGAAGATTATGTAATACTTGGAGACTATGGACACGGAGAGTCTTTAGAAGTGATAAAAGAGAATGGAAAAACTTTATTATGGGTAGGGAATACCGTAAATAGTGGTGATAGCAATAAATGGTCTACTGATATATCACTTATTAAGTATAAAGTTAACCCTGCAAAACCAACGGGCGCAGAAGTAGTAAATGTAAAAACGATAACTAATCTAGAAGAAGTCACATCAAAAAGAAGTGGTAGTGCCTATAGAAGTGCTGTGGCAATAGCAGATGGCAAAGATCGTATTTGTTTTAGAATTCAAATTGGAACTTCAGCATCTAACACCTACTACGCCGTATATAAACTAAATGACGTAACAAAGGCATTAAAGGCTTCATCAGATAATAAAA
>NZ_JBFUIB010001147.1:0-612 GCF_056402095.1 Peribacillus sp. P4_C12 | reverse complement strand
GAATAATACGACACTTTGTCCGCGATTTGAAAAAGGCATGCAAATCTTGAGTAAACGTTGGACTGGATTGATTGTCAATCAATTGCTTACTGGCCCTCAACGGTTTTGTAATATTGAATCTGCCTTCCCAATCAGTGGCAGGATTCTTTCTGAACGTTTAAAGGACTTGGAATTTGAAGGTATTGTAAAAAGAGACGTTTATCCAGAGACACCTGTCAGGATTGAATATTCTTTAACAGAAAAAGGCAAAGCTCTTGCGCCCGTAATGACTGAAATTCAACACTGGGCACAAGAATGGCTCGAACCAATACAGAATCAATAGCATATGCAAGAAAAAGAGGAAGGTCGCAATTGGCGATCATCCTCTTTTTATGTCTTCCAATAGTTTACCGATCTATGTCTGGTGGTATATTTTTTACAGAAAGAATAAAACTAGGTTTATTCCTAAAATTATGGGCGGTGAATTTATGAAGCAAGCAGACTGTATTATTATTGGCGGGGGAATMGCCGGTATCCAGGCAGCCATTCAGCTCGGTAGATATAAACATGATATTATCGTAATTGATTCTGCACACGGCCGATCTACAATAGCTAAGGCTTACCATAATATAC
>NZ_JBFUIB010001146.1:0-613 GCF_056402095.1 Peribacillus sp. P4_C12 | reverse complement strand
TTCATATGAAATGTTTTTAGTAAGCCGCGTTATTCTTGGTTTTGGCGAAGGGATGATGATTCCTGTATCAGGTAAATTCATTTCTAGCTGGTTTAACAAACGCGAATTAGGACGTGCACAGGCATCATGGCTTACTGGAAACTATTTAGGACCGGCGATTGGAGCCATTGTATTGGTGCTTGTTATTTCCTATCTCCACTGGCAAGCTGCTTTCTTTATGCTTGCGGCCTTCAACTTATTTATTAATATCCCAATGTTTATATTTATGACAAGAAATACACCAGAAGAGCACCCGCGAATTAGTAAAGAAGAACTGGCTTTCATCCGTCAATCCGATGATGAAGAAAAGGAAGGAGACTCCTCTTTGAATAAGAGTTTCACTCAGGATTATCGTTTCTGGATTGTCTGGTTTGGCATGCTTGTATGTTCTTTTCTTTTCTTCGGAATTAGTATTTGGCTCCCTACCTATCTTATCGAAGCTAAAGGATTCGAAAAAGAAGGGATGTCAAGCATTACTTCCCTCTCCTGGTTATTTGCTTTAGGATTTGTCCTAGCCTGCGGTTTTCTGGCCGACAAGACAAGGCGTCCAAGTTTAATGGCCTCGATTTTATTT
>NZ_JBFUIB010001145.1:0-614 GCF_056402095.1 Peribacillus sp. P4_C12 | reverse complement strand
GTTGAATACATAAACTCAAATAAAGCATTTTCGAATGTTGTATGACAAGCTTCCCGCAAATGTTCAATTTCCTCTTCAGACAAGTATTTTGGAACCCTTAATTCTACTTTTGGTTCCTTTATTTTTGATGCAGGATTTCCATTAATTAAATTTTCATCCTGAGCCCATCTAAATAAAGATTTAATAAATCGAATTCTATGCCCCAGACTGGATGGCTTAAGCTTTTCAGCTGCTTTTCCCAGATAAACTTTAAGAGAATTAGTTGAAAGTTCTTGAATGGATATATTTTCAAAACTATTCACTAACAAGTTAAATTGGACGTTATACGCCTTTAATGTTTGTGATGAATAACCTTGGATTTGCTTATCTGCCTTATATAAACTCCATACATCAGTTAAGATCATTCCTCTTTCTCTCCCATCTATACCATATTAATAGACAGTATAGACAAAAGAAGAACAATTATACTAGATTAGTAGAATTTTTATTAAACAAAAGCACCCGTTAGCTGAATAACTTTCTTGGAAGAAGCACAGGAACAAAAAGCACCAACAGAAGCATTTGTAGATAAATTCGCAAGTATTTATACACCTTGCGAATTTATCTACAAATGC
>NZ_JBFUIB010001144.1:0-614 GCF_056402095.1 Peribacillus sp. P4_C12 | reverse complement strand
TGACGGCGATTTAAGCCAATCATTTAGTGAAAGTGTAGCTAACCGTTTCAAATCGTATGGCTGGCAATATCTGCGCGTAGAAGATGGAAACGATCTTCAGGAAATTGCGAAAGCAATTGAAGAAGCAAAGACTGACGATGCTCGCCCAACATTAATAGAAGTGAAAACCGTAATCGGTTATGGTTCACCAAACCGTTCTGGTAAGTCTGCTGTTCACGGTGCGCCGCTTGGTGCAGATGAGTTGAAACTGACTAAGGAAGCATACAAATGGACATTTGAAGAGGATTTCTATGTTCCTGAAGAAGTGTACTCCCACTTTAATGAAGCTTGCGTCGAAGCAGGCARTAAAAAAGAAGAAGCTTGGAACGAACTGTTTAAAAATTACAAAGAAGCACATCCTGAGTTAGCTGAACAATTAGAGCTGGCTATAAAAGGTGAATTACCTCTTGAGTGGGACCAGGAAATTCCGGTCTACGAAGAAGGAAAAACATTAGCTTCCCGAGCTTCAAGTGGAGAAGTCCTAAATGCGATTGCCAAAAAGGTTCCTAGCTTTATTGGTGGTTCAGCAGATTTAGCCGGATCTAATAATACAGCCATTAAAGGTGAGACAGATC
>NZ_JBFUIB010001143.1:0-615 GCF_056402095.1 Peribacillus sp. P4_C12 | reverse complement strand
ATCTAGCTCATGGTATTCTAATTTCACTAAATAGCCTTCATTGTTCCATTTGCTATGATTTTGCATAATAGAAGGTTTAGGAGCATTTTTATAATTATCATTTGCAACGCTAATTGCAACAATTAAACCTTTTACATAATGAAAGATTCGATCGCCTTTTTGTACCTCTTTCATACGTTGCCAAGAGTGCGGTACATTTCCTCCCTTATCCTGTTGTGGCGACCAAATAATCCCTAGATCTTTTTCTTCCTGATAAGTGTGACCTTGCATAACAATAAAATTATTCAAATTGCTTCCCCCTAAAAAACGTGGCTGTTTTGATATATTCTATTTTACATTAAATATTCTATTAAAATAACAACTTCCAATACAATTCGTCACGGATCGCCAAAAACGTCTTCTGTGATAATGGATTCCTGCCGACGGCAAAACCTACAAACAACACAAAAAAGGTTGATATAGGTCGGACACTCTTGATTATTTCTAACCAGAGAACCTTAATATATCAACCCTTTTGGATGTCCCGGGAGATATTCGAACTCACGACCGACTACTTAGAAGGGCGTTGTTCTATCCAGCTAATCTACTCTATATACCGCTGTTTTTCTTCCGTTC
>NZ_JBFUIB010001142.1:0-616 GCF_056402095.1 Peribacillus sp. P4_C12 | reverse complement strand
TGCTCTCTCACTGTGGGCAGCGACTGCAAACAGCTATGAAAAAGAAAAGCTTCTTGAAGGAAATGAAGAGGCGGATGTTGTCATTATTGGCGCAGGTTTCACAGGTCTTTCTTCTGCTTATCATTTGCAAAAATTAGGGAAGAGTGTCATTGTCCTTGAGCAAGAAACGATCGGATATGGCGCCAGCGGTCGTAACGGCGGGATGGTATTGCCAGGCTATAAGCCAACGGTGCAGGAGCTTGCCAAAAAGTATGGTGTCGACGAGGCGAGGCAGCTTAACGATCTCTCCCTATTTAGTGTTGAACTGGTTAAAAAAATCATTGACGAGCATCAAATCAACTGTAACTTTAGAAAGACAGGTCACATTGTGGCGGCTTACAAAGCCAAGCATTTTGAAGGATTGAAACATGAAAGCGAATACTTAAACAAAAATTTCGGGTACGAATCAAGCGTACTTGATCGAAGTCAGTTGCATCAAGAGATCGATTCCCCACTTTATTATGGCTGCTTAGTCGACAACTCGAGTTACTCGTTCCAGCCACTGAACTATGCAATTGGTTTGGGAGAAGCAGCTAAATCGATTGGTGCAAAAATCTTTGAGCATTCGAAAGCACTA
>NZ_JBFUIB010001141.1:0-616 GCF_056402095.1 Peribacillus sp. P4_C12 | reverse complement strand
CTGCTCGAGAAGGTAAGGTGGAAGTGATCGAACACGCCATCTCCAAAACGCGGGGCGGATACGGTCCGATATTCGTAGCGGGAGACAGCAGCACAGATTATGAAATGCTGACAATTAAGAGTTTGAAACTCGGTCTAATTATCAACCGCCTCAAAACAGGTGATATCGGCAAGCTTGCGAAAACAGCTGCAGAACGGATGGGCAAAAACAACCCGAAATATGTTCTCCAAGGAAGAAATGAGAATACAGGCTTATGGATACCGACTGAATACACGATCAAGCTTGGGTCAAATGAAGAAAAATTGTTGGCGAATCCATAAAAAGATTCGTCCAAGGAGATTCAGTCACACTCGGAGTATAAAATAATGATTGATGATGATATCTTAGACTCGCTTTTATACAATCAAGTTACCAAAACATAACCAAAATCAGTCTAAATCATGCACCCTATTCTCATTAAGTCATTTTAAATGAAGCTAAATCTTCTACTCTCATTTCGTAAACATAAAGTATTTTGGGGTTTACATATTGAAGAATTAAATCAAATTCGGTAGCAAACAAAAGTATTTATTTAAAAGTAATTGAAATTCAAGAAAAGGGCGCTTTCCTACTAAGA
>NZ_JBFUIB010001140.1:0-617 GCF_056402095.1 Peribacillus sp. P4_C12 | reverse complement strand
CCTTGAGACGAAGAACCTTCTCTTTTTTTTTAATTCTTAATAATTTCTGATTTTAAATAATGAATATATTTGTTGGCAAAAGTGGATAAATGTTTATTCTCTGAACGAACTAATCCTAAAGAAATATTTACAGTCGGATGATACACCAAATCAATTGGAACGATATCGCCATTAATGATAAGGGGATAGTTTTTCATTACGAAATCAGGAGCAAATGTAATTGCCAAATTTTCATTGACGGCTTGGAGAACTCCATCCATATTATTTGATGTAAATAAGATTTTCAAGGGCTTATATGTATGAAAGAATTCTTGTACAAAATACTGCATAAATTCACCCTTATATGTCACGAGAGTTTGATCAAGTATATCATGCGGAGTTATAGTACCAAGGATGGCTAAGGGAGAATGCTTAGAAACATAAACTTTCTGCTTCCCTTCGATTAATGCTTCAAAAGCTATTCCTTCCATGTTTATGTTCAAATCACTTGAATACGTAATCAGTCCAATGTCAGTCTTGTGCTGTCGAACATCTTCAATTACAGCAGATCCACTTTTATCGGAAACCTCCAAATTTACGTGCGGATAATCATGTCTAAACGATGCTATCGCTTTTAC
>NZ_JBFUIB010001139.1:0-618 GCF_056402095.1 Peribacillus sp. P4_C12 | reverse complement strand
ATCTACGTCAAAGATGTATTCCCTATATTTGGTCCCGTAATTTGTATTACCTAATTTATCAATTCCAAAAGAGATGTTGGAAGCGTGTATTTTATCTCCCAAAGCATCAATAAAATAAATATATCCATGACTATCAATATCATCTCCTGTCCATTTAGTTTGAATGTGAAGACGATTATCAATAAAACCTAAATTAGATATATGCATAAACTCTATTTTTGGAAGGTAAAGCTCAGTTTCGTCTGGCTTTAAAACCTGTACTGTTCCCTGTTCCTTTAATTCTCCAAAAATCTCCCCACCGCCACCTGGAATATTATTCATATCCAATGATATTGTTTGGGGCGTATTGTTTTTTACCTCCATAAGATTAGCATTAACCTCGACTTCTTCAAATGTTTGTTTATGACTTAGGAAAGAACCAATATGAAATCTTATTTTTTTATTGTTAAGGCTCTCGCCTCCATTGGCTTGAATTCGTAATGTAGCAGTATTTGTGGTTTCATCATAATCTACAATTTGGCTATTGAACATATGACCTTCAGTCAATGAGTAATCATAAATATCAAGAGTTTTATCTATTCTATTTCCTGTCAAATCTTGTATTGTAACATAAATGAC
>NZ_JBFUIB010001138.1:0-619 GCF_056402095.1 Peribacillus sp. P4_C12 | reverse complement strand
CTGTTGCAGGTGTAGATCCAAACATTATGGGAATCGGACCTGTTCCCGCTATAAGAAAGGTAATGGAAAAGTCAGGACTTTCGTTAAATGATATGGACATTATTGAAATTAATGAGGCCTTTGCAGCTCAAGTGATTGCTTGTAACCGGGAGCTTGATATGAATCCTGCAAAAGTGAATGTGAATGGCGGGGCCATCGCTCACGGACATCCACTTGGTGCTACAGGTGCAATCCTAATTACGAAAGCGGCCTATGAATTGAAGCGATCTGGCGGAAGATATGCTCTTATTACAGCTTGCATTGGAGGTGGGCAGGGAATTGCTACGATTATTGAAAGTGATTGATGATTTTTTACTTATCACTATCCAGGAAAAATTCGTATAAAATGTGATTGTTTCGATCTTAATCTTAGTAGTCAGTTAAGTGAGCAAACCTAAGGAGGAGTATGAATTATGACGATTACTTTAAATAAAGAAATGCTGCAAATGAAGAATATGATTCGTAATTTTGTTGAAAAGGAAGTAGAGCCTTACGCACAACAAATTGAAGAAGAAGATGTCATCCCACAGCATTTAGTTGAAAAATCCAAAGAACTCGGTTTATTCGGGATAAGCATTCC
>NZ_JBFUIB010001137.1:0-620 GCF_056402095.1 Peribacillus sp. P4_C12 | reverse complement strand
GCCTATGGCGGTGAAATTTCATTTGTCCTAAAAAAGGCTAAAGTGATCACGATGTCTGGAGATCTTCGTACACTTGATGAATCTGATTTCCAGTTTGGCTACAGAAAGAGTATTTTTGAGAAAGAGAACTATATGGTGCTAGAGGCAATTTTTCAATTGGAGAAAGGAAGTTCAATGCAAATCCAAGAAAAAATGGATAGATTTACATCACTTCGGCAACAAAAACAACCACTTGAATATCCTTCTTGTGGCAGCGTCTTTAAGCGTCCGCCCAATTATTTTGCAGGTAAATTAATCTCTGATAGCGGTTTGCAGGGGAAACGGATTGGGGGTGCGGAGGTCTCAACGAAGCATGCTGGCTTTATTGTGAATGTAAATCATGCAACATCAACGGATTATCTGCACTTGATTCAATATATTCAGGAAACGGTGAAAAGAAAATACAATATTGAAATTGAAACAGAGGTTAAAATCATTGGTCAGGAGTAGCTCTTTAATATAATTTATTGAAAGGTGTGTTTGAATATGGAAAACAGTACGAAGGTATCTCTTTTTAAAGAAGTAATGGGGAATTATCCTACTGGTGTAACGGTCGTAACAACAGTAGATGAGCACCGCAT
>NZ_JBFUIB010001136.1:0-621 GCF_056402095.1 Peribacillus sp. P4_C12 | reverse complement strand
GAACAAAAACAACTCATAGTAAAGTATGAGCAGCTAAAATTGTTTGAAATAATAAGAAATTAGTATTCAAAAGAAGAAGTAGACAATTATCCAGTAGAAAAGCCTAAAAATTAGGCTTTTTTTATCTGTTTTTAAATTAAAGCAGGGGTCTCAGTAAATAATGGTTGGTATTAGATGCACGATAATATAATGAGGTAAAATTAATTTTTACCAAAAAAAAATTTTTTTACCATCTTGTTTAAAAATGATATAATTTTCTTAAAATTATATTTATTTAAGAGAGGACTGGTGGAGAGTTTGCTGACATTTGGTACAGTTATAAAGCAAAATGCAAGTAAGTATAAAAATAAGCCGGCTGTTATTTTTCAAAATACGATCAAGACATATGAAGAGTTAAACATTAGCGCGAACAAAATTGGAAACGCTTTCTTGGATCGTAGCTTTCAAAAAGGCGATAAAGTAGCTGTCATGTTAAAAAACCATGCTGCTTATGTCGAGATCATTGCCGGGCTGTCAAAATCGGAGTCATCATTGTACCGATAAACTATCGTCTGGTTGGACAGGAAGTAGAATATATACTAAGAAACTCTGAAAGCCGGGGATTCATTATTTCAGAAGAAT
>NZ_JBFUIB010001135.1:0-621 GCF_056402095.1 Peribacillus sp. P4_C12 | reverse complement strand
TGGGTACTCAGTCTTTATGGGTATTCGCACTTTTTTGTCGTTTTAAAAAAGATATGAATTTTAGAGATCCAGCCTCCTGTTGAATAAGGCGCTTGAACATTTGTTCAACAAAGAGTTGTTTTGATTATAAGTAAAGTTTTAAATATTCTAAAAACTCATCTTGACAATGAAGGGTTTTCATTTTAGAATTAATTCATAGATAAAACAATGTTTTGCTTGTGAAACAATATGAGATTTAGAAACAACAAATAAGGGAGGATTTTTAAAATGACAAATGAAACTTTTTCGGTGAAAGAATTTGAAAAAAAATATGTTGCACGCTTGGAAGACCGTACACTCGATTGGAACGTCTTAAAGTTCCAAGARGAAATTGATCCAGCTTATAGACGTGCTCAAATGAGATATATTGGACGAGGTGCCACAGCGAATAATGATACAAATGTAATTGCAGGGGAACATTTTACACTAAGTACAATGGTGCTTCCACCGGGATGTGTCGGGCCGTTACATCTCCACGATGATGTTGAAGAAGTATTTTTCATTCTTGAGGGAGAAGTTACAGCCTTGATTCAAGAAGACAGCTACAGCGAAGTACATGAGATTAAATTGAGTGCAAGAGAC
>NZ_JBFUIB010001134.1:0-621 GCF_056402095.1 Peribacillus sp. P4_C12 | reverse complement strand
ACGACTGGAGCAGGAGACAGGGAAGTCCAAATCAAATTAATGAATATGTTGATATGGAAGAACTTGAGGAGACTACAGAAATCTATCGGACTGCTGCACTTATTTTTTAAAATGAAAATTCATTAAATGAAAGGATTTAAAATTACTGTACTACCTGATGGAACATGCCCTTATATCAGAACAAAATTAAGTACATCACTTAAAGTGGTGTACTTTTAATGGATACCGAAGGAAAGGGATTCATCCTAACACGATCCATATAAACGAAAAGTTATACGAATATTACAAGCAACAAAGTAAAACTTTTAAACAAAAAAATAATAGCAAAAGTAATACATCCACTTTTTTGTAACTATCGAGAATATTGAATTTCGTAAAATAGGAAACTCTAAAAAGCAGCAATAATATATTGGGAAAAATGTTAAAATTGAGTGGATATTAGATAGGAGATAATCATGCGTAATGAGAAGTTAAGAGGTTTAAAACGAAAGACAAGAAATATGAAAAAACGAATTGGGGATGAAACAACTGATTTTCCTTCGGATTTACCTATTTGATATTATATTACTCTTGCTCTTGACATATTGATTTTCCAACGTAAAAAAACAACAACCCTAATAC
>NZ_JBFUIB010001133.1:0-625 GCF_056402095.1 Peribacillus sp. P4_C12 | reverse complement strand
ACAAGTATTCCTGGGATATACGCAGTAGGGGACATTTGCTCATACGAAGGGAAAGTAAAACTAATTGCTAGTGGTTTCGGTGAAGCTCCAGTGGCTATAAATGCTGCAAAATATTACATTGATCCAGCAGCAAAAAAACATGTCCCTCACAGTTCAGACATGTTTAAATAAATAAGAATTGCATGTGTTAAAATTTACATTATTAAACAAACTGTAAAGGGCATATTTGGTGCTGACCTAGAAACTGAGGTATTTATTTTAGGTGAAAAGTATTAACTGATAAAAAAGTTCATTAAGATTATGGAGGTTAAAAAATAGGTATTGTAGTAGTAGAAATATGTGAAAGTAATTTTATCAATCATCTTGATTTAGAAACCATAATTGAAACAGAGTACCCAGAAGTAGCAGTTATTCAAAATGACTGTCTCTCTTTTTGTGGAATGTGTGCACGCAGGCCATATGCAATGGTAAATGGGAAACGGATTTTTGCTAAAACCCCAGAAGAATGTTTAGAATTAATTCGTACGCGGATTGAAATGGAATTATCATTATATAAGTAAAGAACAATATATCCCGTACTCAAGACTAACCATTTTAAAGAAGGATAAATGAGTGGGGGATATAG
>NZ_JBFUIB010001132.1:0-629 GCF_056402095.1 Peribacillus sp. P4_C12 | reverse complement strand
GGTTATGGGTATGAATGCATCAAGAGCGTATAGTATTTTATAGAAACAAAGGGGCGTGTCGGATGTATTTACAGCTGGCAGGATTCAGACGCATACCCTCGCTTTGAGCTCAAGTCTGAACTGTTTTAGGAAGTGTTTGCTGACTTCAAGATGGATGGAAAGAAATATCAAGGAAAGTGGAATTTTTCATATATAAAAAGCTGATTGGCAACTAACACCAATCAGCTTTTTTGAAATATTACATCTTTCTATATGTTTTATAGCCTGTAATTGCATTAAAGCCTCTTTCTAAAAAAAACTACATCCTTGATCAGCAAGGATCGTAGGCTTTTTAGTTATTATTTATATTCACTTTTTACAACGCCATTTCCTTCTATAAATTCGTTATTCAATGCATAGTAATCTTTTACCTCATCTATAATCCATAGTTTAGAATTTTCATTAAAAGTTAAAAACGATGTACCAATTGAGGAATGGTTCTATTTAGAGGAATCAAAGGGGAAATAACTATAAAAATCCAAAAGTTGCAGACTGTTATTTGTGCTGGTGTTATTGGATGTATGATGATAGGTGGATTCTTAGGTGTATAAATAAGGGGTGAAGAAACTGGTTAATACTAGGTGCGAACT
>NZ_JBFUIB010001131.1:0-632 GCF_056402095.1 Peribacillus sp. P4_C12 | reverse complement strand
GACTTCATATAATCTTTCATGCCCCATTATAACTACTTTAAGAACTTCCTCTTCTTCAAAAGCGAAGTGATCTTGTTTTAAAACGGCTAGGCGCTCGCCAGGCCCCATATGAACATCACCGGATTGTGCTTCAATTTCACCGGAAAGAATTTTTAAGAACGTGGATTTACCGGCCCCATTTGCCCCAATTAGTCCGTAGCAGTTACCAGGCGTGAATTTTATATTAACATCTTCAAACAGTTTACGATCGCCATAGCGTAAACCAACATTATTTACAGTAATCATTTATTTACATTCCTCCAAAACTATGTTTGCATCAACGTTTTTAGCAACTTTTTATTTTTTTAAGACACTGAATAACATGAGCAGAAGTTTACACTTGTATATTTTTAAAACTTTGCCGTCCGTTAGATTGTATCTTATTTCAGAGGAAAATTAAAGTTAGATTAGTAAAAACAAACGCTTAAGGGTAAAAATTTAACGAGCATTTTTGTTTTAAGATATAATTTGATAAATTTCATCAACTATTTTTGACATACATGTAGATTTTTCGTCATTCACACAAAATTCAATCGACATGAGAAATTCGTAGCCACATTTTTATATTGTTATGTAGTAGTGGGAGAGATATT
>NZ_JBFUIB010001130.1:0-633 GCF_056402095.1 Peribacillus sp. P4_C12 | reverse complement strand
TCCCGTTGTACCTGAAGTATACATAATGAATAACTCATCATCTTCCGAGACATTTATGTTTACAACTGAAGATTTTTGTTCTAGGACTTCAAAAGGAAGATAGTCTTTTCGCCTTGGTGTTCCATTTCCAATCAAGAAATAATTTTGAACATTTATGATTGAATCTTCATCCCTCAAGTTTTCTACTTTAGGTAAAAATTCATCATCCGTAATCAAAATTTTGGTGCCGGAATGTTCTACCATATAAGAAAGTTCTTTTTCTTTTAATCTCGTATTTAATGGCACAACTATGGCGCCAATTTTCGCACAAGCAAACACTAGTAAAGAGAACTCGATACTATTCCCCAATATAAGGGCCACACGGTCTCCCTTCCCAACAAGCAAAGAGTTTTGTAAATTACCGGCAATATTTTCCACTTTATCGAGCATCTCTTGATATGTGAGTCGAATTCCATTCATGACCAGTGCTTCTTTTTCGGGATATTGTTCAACCGTTTCTTTCAACATAGACATGACATTTTTAGGCCGTTTTTCGAAAACCTTAATTTTACGATTAAAATGCATTTCTTCCACGATGTTCATTTTCATACCTCCTTAACTAGCTATTTATCTTGCAGTCCAGCCCCCATCGAC
>NZ_JBFUIB010001129.1:0-634 GCF_056402095.1 Peribacillus sp. P4_C12 | reverse complement strand
CAAGACAATCTATCAAAAAAGCAATCTATTTAATGGGAGGCATAAAAAGATGCTTGGAATTACTCATTTACGGCATATTAGTTTGATTACTCCGAACTTTGAAGAACAGGCTAAGTTTTATGAGAAGGTTTGGGGCTTGGATAGAGTGGATGTTCCAGAAGAAGAGAATACAGTATATTTTCGCGGGGCTGGGCCAGAACATCATATTTTAAGCCTTTACAAAGGAGCAAAGCGTGGTTTGCACCACATCTCATTTGGAATGGTCGATAAAAACGCAGTGGATCGTGCAGCTGAAATATTACAATCAAAAGGCGTGCGTATCATCGAGAAACCTGGGTATTTGGATGAAGCAGGTGCTGGTTATGGACTTCGGTTTATTGATCCTGAAAACCGTGTTATTGAGCTTTCAGCATGGGTGGAAGTTCAAACGTCAATTTGGAACAAGAAAAATGTAGATCCTGTGAAATTGAATCATGTTGTCATGAATACAAAAAACTTAGATATGATTGTAGAGTTTTATACAAATGTACTTGGTTTTAAAGTTACTGATTGGAGCGAGCACCAAATGTCTTTCTTAAGGTGCAACCGGAAACACCACTCCATAGCATTCAACCAAGATGAACATGCTTCAGTC
>NZ_JBFUIB010001128.1:0-635 GCF_056402095.1 Peribacillus sp. P4_C12 | reverse complement strand
CAAGAAGGACATTATTATTGTTGGAGGCTACAATGTATATCCTCGTGAAGTGGAGGAAGTCCTGTATCAACATCCTGCTGTGGTAGAGGCGGCCGTAATCGGAGTTCCAGATGGGGAATACGGAGAAAGTGTTAAAGCTTTTGTTGTAGTTAAGGATGAGCAGATCACCAGAAATGACATTATTCAATTCTGTCACGATAAGCTGGTGAAGTACAAGCTTCCTAAACGAGTAGAATTTTTTAAAGAGCTGCCTAAGAACTCAACAGGGAAGATTTTGCGCAGAGAGTTAAGAGAATTGACTGAAGTGAAGTAAGAGATGAACCAACTTATTAAAGGGGGATTAATTATGTCAACCATTTTAAAGGAAAAAGTTAAAGGGCAAGTAGCGTGGAAAGGCACTGACCTGGCTAAAGATGATTCATGGGTTTATTATTTGTCTGAAAAAACGATTGCCTCGCTTGAGAACGCTTTAGTTCATGTTAAACAAAAGGGTTTAAAAGCACCTGATTTTAACAAAGAGGATTTTCCGATTCCTGATATATATGAAGAAATCGTTTACTTTGTTGAAGAGCTGGAGAATGGGAGAGGGTTCCTATTAATTCGTGGATTACCTATTGAAAGGTATACAGATGAAG
>NZ_JBFUIB010001127.1:0-636 GCF_056402095.1 Peribacillus sp. P4_C12 | reverse complement strand
CGTGCCTTCAGCAGGTATTCATCCGGGAATGGTTCCTAATCTAATAAAGGATTTTGGGACGGACAGCGTAATTAATGCAGGCGGTGGAATCCACGGACATCCCGACGGAGCAAAGGGCGGGGCAAAGGCTTTCCGTTCTGCTGTAGAGGCTGTTCTTACAGGCAAGGCATTATCTGATGCGGCTGATGAAGATGAAGCACTAAGCAAAGCACTTGAGTTATGGGGAGGCTTGTAAGGAATAATGAAACCGATTATTTTTTGTGATTTTGACGGAACAATTACTAACTCAGATAATATCATCGCTATCATGAAAAAATTTGCACCTTCGGGATGGGAAGAGCTAAAAGACGGTGTTCTTCAGCAAAAAATCAGTATATCTACAGGAGTTGGGAAAATGTTTTCCCTGCTTGACAGTAGCCTAAAGGACGACATTATTCAATTTGTGAAGGATACAGCCGGCATTCGCCCAGGGTTCAACGAATTTGTGGATTTTACAAAACAAGCAAACATACCTTTGTATATTGTAAGTGGCGGTATGGACTTTTTTATTGAACCGCTTTTAAATGATATCTTGCCTTCAGATTGTGTTTATTGCAACAGAGCTTATTTCAATCAGGAAAAGATCTTAATTGAGTG
>NZ_JBFUIB010001126.1:0-639 GCF_056402095.1 Peribacillus sp. P4_C12 | reverse complement strand
CTTTATATTCATCGGAGTTCCCTCTTATACCGGCTTGAAAAGATCGAATTGCTTTTGGATGCCGAATTAAATGACGCTGAAGTCCGGTTCAATTTGATGATGGCATTAAAGCTTTATGATATGAATGGTGGACTTATCTAAAACAGCCTTTATAGGCTGTTTTTTTATCCTACAAAATAGACGAAAAAATTATAGAKTTTCCCCTCGTTTTGTAGGTACAAACCCAAGATTTCCAAGGTTATAATTAATTTACAGAATATTAATAATTTTTTATACAGTCGGGAGATGGAGAGATGGAAGTTCAAATTCAAACAATCGGGGTAGTTGGTGCAGGTTCAATGGGCTCAGGCATAGCGAATCTAGCGGCAATGAATGGGTTTACAGTAATCTTGTGTGACATTGAAGACAGCTATTTGGAAAATGCAATAAAACGTATTGGAAACTTTATGGAAAAAAGTGTTGCAAGGGGAAAAATGACCGAAAATCAAAAACAAGAAACGCTCGGACGCATTCAAACCACGACGGGCCTTGAAGATATGAAAGACGCGGATGTCGTGATTGAAGCTGTTTTGGAAGATCTCCATTTGAAAAAACAAGTGTTCTCTAAACTCGACCAAATCGTTCGTGAAGGTGTGATTC
>NZ_JBFUIB010001125.1:0-640 GCF_056402095.1 Peribacillus sp. P4_C12 | reverse complement strand
GTTGTAATATTTTTAGGTATTTATATTCCGTTCCATTACTTTGGAGGAATTCAGCCAATGTTTGAGACGGTTCAGTCTGCTAAACCTGAAATGCTAATCTTAGCTGATCAAGGGTTGAGTCAATCCTGGTTTATCTCCACGGTTTTGTTAAATGCTTTAGGGTTTTATTTATTACCACAAACATTTATGGTTGTTCTTTCGTCAAATGGAGAAAGAACGCTTCGTAAAAATGCAATTGCTTTACCACTATACACCTTGTTATTGCTCTTTGTCTTTTTCATAGGTTTTACAGCTATTATGGAAATCCCGGGTTTGCAAGGGGCTGATGGAGATCTTTCGCTTTTAAGATTAGCGATACAAACATTTGATCCATGGGTAATCGGATTAATCGGAGCTGCAGGCTTATTGACCGCTCTAGTTCCGGCTTCCGTTATGCTAATGGCTGCATCGGTAGGGCTAACAAATAGTTTTTACAAAGTTTTGGTTCCAGCTGCTAATGAGAAACAACAATTAATTGTCTCAAGATTAATAATCATTGGTATCTCAATCATTGCCTTAATCGTAACGGTAACAGGTGGCGAAGCGCTAGCCATCTTGAATATCATGTCATATAGTTTAATTACTCAATTAGCACCTGCAT
>NZ_JBFUIB010001124.1:0-642 GCF_056402095.1 Peribacillus sp. P4_C12 | reverse complement strand
TTATTATACTATTAAATTTCCATTTACTGTTGAAGTAACCTGCCCCGTTAGTTCCATAAGAAGTTGCCTTAAAGACAGCTCCAATCTTCAGCTAACGCACCCATTTCTTGAATAAGAAAAATTGCTTATGTGTTTATTTTTCACCTAAATCTTTGAGTTGTTTTTTATTTCTTTAAGTTCGGACCTTAAAGTCTTAACTTCTTTAGAATTGTCAATCCCAATACTAATGGCATATTGAACAATAAAAAATAGAATAACTAAACCTCCCCGTTACTTCAATAAGGGGTACAACCAACATTTCGGAAATTTTGTACACTAAGCCAATACTCCACCCAAAAAAGCCGATTTCCTGTACTTCAAAGGAATCGGCTTTTTATTTGTCTTACTCAACTAAACGCATCCAGTCAAGATCCATTCTATTTTAAAGTATCAAGTAACTATACATATACTCTTTTTTACTTTACACTAATCATTAAAAATCTATTTCTATACCATCAATATTTATGGATTCAATCTTTGAACTATCTAAAGGCAAAGAAGGTACGAATTTTGCTTTAACCTTTTCGTTCTCACTAAAATTGGTCATAGAATCCAATGTTTGAACACTACCGTCATTCATTTTAGCATTGACTACTATTTTAC
>NZ_JBFUIB010001123.1:0-645 GCF_056402095.1 Peribacillus sp. P4_C12 | reverse complement strand
GAGCAAGGCTTGTGTGTATGGGTGAAGCGGATCCTTCGTTAAAGAATCACTATCTGAAAGTTCCATCATTCTCCCAAGATACATGACTAAAATACGATCTGAAATATACTTGACCATTGATAAATCATGGGCGATGAATAAATAAGTCAAGCCCATTTCTTTTTGTAACTCTTTTAATAAATTTACTACTTGAGCTTGGATTGAAACATCAAGTGCAGAAATTGGTTCATCACAAACAATGAATTTAGGATTCAATGCCAGCGCCCTTGCAATTCCGATACGCTGACGTTGTCCGCCACTGAATTCATGCGGAAAACGAGTGATATGTTCCGGACTTAGACCAACTAGTTTTAACAGGTCTTCCACCCGTTTTCTTCTCTCTTTACCTTTTGAAATCCCATGAATGGCAAGTGGTTCACCAATTAATTCTTCTACCTTCATCCTTGGGTTTAAGGAAGCGTAAGGATCTTGGAAGATCATCTGGATTTCACGGCGAATATGTGACATTTCACCAGGTTTGTAATCAAAAATATTTTTCCCTTGAAAAAGAACTTCTCCTTCTGTCGGTTCATAAAGGCGGGTTATCGTACGCCCAGCAGTAGATTTTCCACAACCGCTTTCCCCAACAAGTCCGACAGTTTCCCC
>NZ_JBFUIB010001122.1:0-648 GCF_056402095.1 Peribacillus sp. P4_C12 | reverse complement strand
CGCCATACCTGAAATGCAGCTAGCGGAATAGTAGCAGCTATTGCACATACAGCAGCGATAATCATATAGACCCACAGGATCTCACTTGGACCGAGAACTGCAAGTTTTCCTTCTAAATCCTTAATAAGCAGTTCATATATATCCTTTACGAATATGAAACTCAATATGAAGAAAGCAACAAAACCTATCAGAGTTTTTATAATTCTGCTTCGGAGTTCCTCCATATGCTCAATAACGTGCGAATCCTTGCTTTCCATATTTGCTCCTCCTTTTTTGGTCACTTTGCGTACAAACCAATAGCCCCCCGAGTGGTGGCAAGTATTTCAATAATATAGCTTGAAGAAAAAAAACGCGGAAATACTATTTAAGCTCCGTCTAGACTGAATTTCTTTTGAACTTGTTGGCAACAACTATTACAATATTGACATACAAAGAAGCAGACGAGTCTCCCCGCCCGCTATCTCATCATTCCTATTTATCCCTCTTTTTTAACAGCTGTCACTTCAGACTTACTCTCTTTTTCTTCCTCTTTATCTGAATCAGATACTAATCCTTTGGTTGCACCTTTGAATTCTGATAAAGTGCGTCCAAAAGCCCGACCGATTTCCGGAAGCTTGGAGGGTCCAAAAATGATTAGAGCAATAACGA
>NZ_JBFUIB010001121.1:0-648 GCF_056402095.1 Peribacillus sp. P4_C12 | reverse complement strand
AGGAGGAACAGGTTATGTTTATAGGGGATATTATATTTTAAGTTATTGTTTTCGGAGGTATAATTTTAGGTGTTTTAGGATATTTATATTTTATGCGGACCAAGAAAAGCTAATTAAATTTCTATTTCAAGTAACGGGTACTTTACTTCATTATCAGGAGCTGATCAGCAGCTCCTTTTCTTGTGGAACTATCGGGGCAGCTTAATAAGAAAAGTGGAAGGTAAATCCAATTAATAGTATAGTCATATGTACTAGATCCTTTTTGTGGTCTATTTCTTGATCGAAGAAAAATTCAGTTGAGGGGTATTGTACCAAATAATTTACATTGCTTTTATTTTTCGAGAAAATAAAGGTACAATTAATACTTATATAGTTTATTGATGATAAWAGATAATGAGGTAGGAAAAAAATGATTGCAAAAACAGAAGAAGATTTTAATGGTTTGAAGGAAATTGGCAAAATTATTGCCTCCATTAGAGATGAATTGGTTCAAAGAACAATTCCTGGCATAACGACCAAAGAACTTGATGATTTAGCCGGAGAACTTTTAGAAAAAGCAGGTGCAGTTTCAGCTCCAAAAGGTGAATATGATTTTCCTGGCTATACTTGCATTAGTCTTAATGAAGAAGTGGCACATGGTATTCCGGG
>NZ_JBFUIB010001120.1:0-649 GCF_056402095.1 Peribacillus sp. P4_C12 | reverse complement strand
AATGTGACTGCTCTGGCTCCTTCAATAAATGAATCAAAAAGTTTCCCCAGTTGTAAACCGCCAACCAGCCCGCTAACGATACCCATAATCAAAAAAGAAGCCGTGAGCTCTGTTAAAAACCAGCCCCATTTAAACACGCCATAAATGTTAAAAGCCAGACCAAAGATCATTGCTAGAAAAACTAGTTTATGGCGTCCGGTCAACTCAGGGAATTCAACTAACCCGGTCGTTTGTTTTTCTTTTTGTTCAATATCATAGATTACACTTTTTTCAGGATTCTGTTTTACCTTATTTGCATAACGGCTGACATACCAAATGGCAAATGCCAGCACAAAAATATAGACAACAAAACGGAATCCAATTCCAGAGAATAAAGGTACTTCAGCTAGTGATTGGGCAACCCCTACCGTGAACGGGTTGAGCATGCCTCCAAAAAATCCGCTAGCAGCACCAAGGGTAATCATAGCCGTTCCAGTAACCGCATCAAAGCCCATAGCCCTTGCTATCGCGATCCCTATAGGCACGAAGATAATGGTTTCTTCTGCCATCCCCATGCTAAAGCCGCCTATGGAAAAAAGCAACATACTCAACGGAATTAATAATTTTTCTCGCCCTTCAAGAGATCGTACCCCTTTATAGACCCCTGCTT
>NZ_JBFUIB010001119.1:0-652 GCF_056402095.1 Peribacillus sp. P4_C12 | reverse complement strand
GATACAGCCATTACCTTCGTGCTTTCACCCCAAGACATTTTCTGCAATACTTCAATTTCCCGCTGGCTAAGTCTTTTGGAGTTTCTAGAGTAGTCATCTTCTCCAAATATTTGCCCTAAATGTTGCCCATATACACATAGATGGTGAAGAAGGCTATCTCTAACCGTTAAGGAATCTGTACTCCCCATGCAGGGCTTGCGTCATTGTATGCAACTCGACCTCCTGTACTTCTATTAATTTTTACTATATTTACAGCTATTTCAACATTTCTATATGTGCTTGTTGTCTTAACTGTTGTTTCATACTTACCATCTTCAGTTTCAAAATATACATATTCACTTGCGCTGGCTTCGGGTGCTCCGAAACCTAGTATAGATACTCCAATAATAGCAGCTAATACCAAAGATTTACGCTTCATTAAACCCTCCTTTTCTGAATGTTATATAAAGTAAATACCTATCTATTATAAGTAAAAAAAACATATTTGTAATATTTATCCTGTGATTAAAGATGACATTTTTAAACAACATTATTGTAAATGTAACGACTTTATTTGTAATTAAACATCTTTATTGTTAATCAACAGATTCACTAATTTCAGATATGCAATTTTGAGTACATTATTATTATCTGCATAAGCACACCTTACTCC
>NZ_JBFUIB010001118.1:0-653 GCF_056402095.1 Peribacillus sp. P4_C12 | reverse complement strand
GGCGGTGCCCAAATTGTTCTCTTTACAAGTGGACGAGGCACGCCAACTGGTTCTCCGATTGCACCTGTTATTAAAATTTCAACGAATACGCCAATGTTTGAGCGGATGAATGAAAATATGGATTTAAATGCAGGTACGATTGTCGATGGTACAGAAACCGTTGATGAAGTGGGCCGTCGCATTATGGATGAAATTCAACACGTTTCAAACGGAAAACTCACAAAAGCGGAAATATTAAAGCAGCATGACTTTGGGATTTGGAGAATTGGACCAACATTTTAATATAAAAAGGAGCCAAAAACAATGATGTCAACTTCATTTGCAACGAAAACATATAAAAATTTTATTAACAATGAGTGGGTAAACGCATCTTCTATGGAGACGATTAAAAGCATTAATCCGGCGGATAAAGAACCGGTTGGATACGTTCAGAGCTCAACGGAAAATGACTTGAACAAAGCGGTAGTATCTGCGGATAAGGCGAAGAAAGCTTGGCGCAAGCTTGGGCAGTCTGCACGTGGCCAACTTCTTTTCAAAACGGCCAATATCTTAGAAGAAAACCTCGATGAAATTGCTGAAACAATGACCCGCGAAATGGGTAAAACATTACCCGAAGCAAAAGGAGAAACGGCACGAGGTGTTGCGATCTTACG
>NZ_JBFUIB010001117.1:0-653 GCF_056402095.1 Peribacillus sp. P4_C12 | reverse complement strand
GATGTGATAAATCTCCTTCATCATCCTCTGCATCAAAAAAGACGAAAGATCCCATATTTGTATCCAGTTCAAATAGCCTGCGGAATCCACGTGATGCTGATTTTTCAAATTCTGCGGTCGTCAATTTTTGTACCTGCATGCTGTCAACATTATCTTCTTGATGGAAACTCACAATAAATGTGTTCATTACGTTTTACCTCCTGTTGAGTATGGATAACCCATAGTATCCCCATTTTACCGAATTTATCCGAGTTAAAGAGCTGTTTCCAAAACAACCGGACAATGGTCACTGCCCATAATATCACAATGAATATTGGCCTCTATTAAAGAATCCACGAGACGTTGGGAAACAATAAAATAATCGATTCTCCATCCGATATTCCTCTCCCTTACCTTACTCATATATGACCACCAGGTATAAGCACCTTCCTGGTCAGGATAAAAATGGCGGAACGTATCAACAAACCCTGCATCAAGTAAATCAGTCATTTTACCTCGTTCTTCTAATGTGAAACCAGAATTCCCAACATTTGGTTTAGGGTTTTTTAAGTCTATTTCCTGATGTGCTACATTTAGATCGCCACAATAGATAACTGGTTTTACTAAGTCTAGCTCTCTCAGGTAATTACTAATTTCATCTTCCCATTCAAGAC
>NZ_JBFUIB010001116.1:0-655 GCF_056402095.1 Peribacillus sp. P4_C12 | reverse complement strand
GATTTATTACCCATAATATACAAAAAACTGTGGCAATTTGATTCCACAATATCAAAACCGCACCATAGCAAATTACCCCCGCTATGATAAAATGAAAAACGAAAAGACTATCAGCACCTTCTATTATTATTAAAAACTTCGTTTGTTCTTCTCCACCTGATCTACAGATGATAGTGTGAAACTTCCTTCGCTGGGACTTTTACAGGGATTTTACAAACATGATAGTACGAAGCAGCTTGCCTTTATCATCATACGTATTTGGTTAGGAGTGAAATTGTTGTTACAGAAGTTAAATCATTTTCTTGAAAAGACCATGCCTTTTATCACGCCAACTGGTGTAGTGGTCGGCGTATTGCTTGCCAGTTATTTAGATTCCTATATATTCCTCGTCCCTTGGATTTTTGCATTTATTACTTTTTCCGGAAGTTTAGGATCGAATTTCAGTTCATTGAAACGTATCGCTTCCAATCCCTTACCGATAATTGTGGTCCTTTGTATCCTGCATATTGTCATGCCAATTTGGGCCTGGCTACTTGGACACCTGGTGTTTCCTGGAGACAATCTAACCATAACTGGTTTAGTTCTAGGTGTTGTGATTCCAACTGGTGTTACCAGTTTGCTTTGGGTATCCATTTACAAAGGGAACACCCTGCTC
>NZ_JBFUIB010001115.1:0-659 GCF_056402095.1 Peribacillus sp. P4_C12 | reverse complement strand
TTCATATACTATTATGCAATAAGAGATACGTGGATTAAAAAGCAATGCATCCATCCAAGTAGATGGGAAAAAACCAAAAGCCCTAATAAATAAAAACCCATCAATAAGACATTAAGAACGATAATAGATGATAGATAAGTGGGCGAGTACAGTTTTTTTCTCTTTAGATAGCATCAAGGTAACCATCCTTTCGAAATGTTAATTTTACTATAAAGGGATTTCAGAAAAGGTTAACGAATGACTATTTTTGAACCTGTTGATCAATGATACATTTTTCTTCCTCGTATAGGTGGGGAATCGTTAGAAAGATATACTTAATGTTGTAAAACCGCATTTTCAGAACGGTACCCCAATTAGCGCAATTAGGAGAAGACCTGCAGTGATTCCGATAAAGACTGGATTAATCATAGCTGCAAGATTCAAGAGAATAACGCTTAATAAGGATGGCGTAATTGCCAATGGAAAATGCTTGTTCATATTTCACAATATTTTTCAAAAACCAAATAATAGATGGTGAATAAAGACATATAGATCAGTCAATAATAGGGAACGAAAAATAGCTAAGAGAACTGATTTAAAGTTATGGTTAGGAAAGAATAGAAAAGGCCTAAGTTAGGAAAGTTACTTAATAATTGTAACGGTATTACTCTGTCTGAACT
>NZ_JBFUIB010001114.1:0-660 GCF_056402095.1 Peribacillus sp. P4_C12 | reverse complement strand
GGTAGTTTCTTAGCTAAATTCATGCACGATGCAGGTGCTAAGGTGATTGGGATTTCAGACGCCTATGGTGCTCTGCATGATCCTGAAGGCTTGGATATCGACTATCTTCTAGATCGTAGAGACAGTTTCGGAACCGTGACTAAATTGTTTAAAAGCACAATCTCAAATAAAGAGCTGCTTGAATTGGATTGCGATATTTTAGTTCCGGCTGCTATTGAAAATCAAATTACGGAAGAAAATGCTGCAGATATTAAAGCTTCTATCGTTGTCGAGGCAGCAAATGGTCCAACAACAATTGAAGCGACACAAATCTTAACGGATCGTGGCATATTACTTGTACCTGATGTCCTGGCTTCTGCTGGCGGAGTTACCGTTTCTTACTTCGAATGGGTGCAAAATAATCAAGGATATTACTGGTCTGAAGAAGAAGTGGACGAAAAGCTTGAAAAAATCCTTGTGAAATCTTTTAATAATATTTACGAACTTGCACAATCTAGACGAGTTGATATGCGTCTTGCCGCTTATATGATTGGTGTAAGAAAAATGGCTGAAGCTTCACGTTTCCGTGGCTGGATCTAATAGGTTCAAAGCCTGGATTGTAAACGAATAAATGCGTTCATTGCATTATCATTGAAAAGATTTGTAAAAACTCCTATCATG
>NZ_JBFUIB010001113.1:0-661 GCF_056402095.1 Peribacillus sp. P4_C12 | reverse complement strand
ATTTTCTTCAGCTGCAGTAACCATTTCCCCGACATTAACCATAAAACCGCCGTCTCCAGCCATCAGCACAACTGTTTTATCTTGGCAGCCCATTTGTGCGCCAATAGCTGTTGGAAGGCCTTGACCAATTCCGCCACCAGATGCATGAATAGAGGTTCTCGGTTCATAAATTTCAAATAAACGGCTGCCCCATACGTTTGCCTGAACAGTAACATCTCGAACAATAATGGTATCATTCGGCAAAATTTCTCTCATGCCATCTACAAATTGCTCATACGGCCCAAGCGTTGCACGCAGTTGTGCGCGCACTTCATTTCTAAGTGAACGGACTTCACTTACATAAGAAGGATCTGCATAAACTGATCTTTCTTCAAGCTTTTGAATGAGGGCTGCTAACATATCTTTCGCATCGCCAACCAAACCTATTGTCGACTTATAGTTACGGTTAATTGCCTGCAAATCCGCATCGATTGCAATATGCTCTTCAGGTACTGGTACTTTCCAGTTGGACGTTTCATTTCCTCTAAAACGAACACCTACGCTGATTAACAAATCCGCATTTTGCAAAAACTCTTTTGTGGACTCATAAGCCGCGAAATGTCCTATGCATTGTTCGTGGTTTTCGGGAATCGAACCTTTTCCTGATTGGCTTGTTATAACT
>NZ_JBFUIB010001112.1:0-661 GCF_056402095.1 Peribacillus sp. P4_C12 | reverse complement strand
TTCCAATACTATTTAAAACTTCTATCTCCTGTTGATGAAGAATTACCCGTTTGCCCATTGTAATCTGAATGGCCTCATTTAATAGATCAATAGCCATTTGTTTATTTTTGAACAAATAAAAAAAAGACATACCCTCATGCCATTAGAATTGATAAAATGATATGGATTTTTCCGGTGCCGTTGCCATTTCTTTTTGGACGATTTCATAAATTGCTTCATAATTACGTGTACGTTTATATCTGTTTATTAATAATTTAATAGTTTCTATGTAATAATAAATCGGTTCATTTTTGGTCGTAAAAAAATACGAAAGATCAACTTTAAGTTTATCTGCTAATAGTCCCAACTCATCAATTGTTGGTGATGAGATGCTTCTTTCATAATCTAACAAGGTAATAGGCTCACAAATATCTTTTGCTAATTCTTCTCTTGTGAGATTTTGTTTTATTCTTAATTCGTTGATAACAGAGCCAACCTCTATTTTCATTGTAATTGCCCCTTTATACCTATGTCTAGATTTACTATTGTAACATATTTTTTTTTTTCAATATGATTACTGAAAAGATAGTATTATGTAACTACTTTTAAAACTGCTGTATCCTTTGAAATCCCTATCCTTCCTTTTTAATGGGAAAGCTTACTATCGCAGCTCGGGCGGGTA
>NZ_JBFUIB010001111.1:0-664 GCF_056402095.1 Peribacillus sp. P4_C12 | reverse complement strand
GGTCAGTCTGCATTTCGGCAAAGAGTATGAACGTTTGCCTAATGATGAGCAAAAGCAGCTTGCTCAAACGACAGCTAATGCAGGTGCTGATATTATTATTGGCCACCACCCACACGTTTTGCAGCCTGTTTCATGGCTTACAAAACCTAACGGCGAACGGGCATTTGTTGCTTATTCGCTTGGGAATTTCTTATCCGGCCAGCAGGGAGATTACAAAGACATCGGCGGTATTATGCAAATTGGCGTAAAGAAAATCCAAACCGGGGATGATGTGAAAATCGAACTGCAAAATCCCAAATTCCTGCCAACCTGGGTCAACCGGCCATATGAGATCATTCCAATGAAAGCCTTGAATGATCAGTCCGACAAATATAACGAAATCCAAAAACATATGAATCAATTCATGCCTGAACTGTCATTTGATTTTTAATGAAGGTACAGTCTTTGGACTTGGAAAAAACTAATTGTTTTACATAATGAAAAAGCCACCGGCTATGTAGCCGGTGGACCGCATATTCCTTCTAATAAGGTAAACACTATTCGCCATGTTCCAGCTAAACGGCTTGGACCAACAGACGAACACGACTCATTGACAAAGAACCTATTCCGCAAAACATATACGAAAAACTGTCATATGAGGTTATTTCTCTTATATCTAAAGTTG
>NZ_JBFUIB010001110.1:0-667 GCF_056402095.1 Peribacillus sp. P4_C12 | reverse complement strand
GCAAAATTGATAGATCTCCCTAGAAGTACATTTTACAAGCGGCTTCATAAATATGGTCTATAGTCATGGATGTGTAATTTTCATTGGAATAAAAGATTATTTATATTTAACGGAATGCATGAGTATAGAGAGGGGTATGGCCTATAAAAACGAGAATTACTGAATTATTAGGAATAGAATATCCAATTATTTGCGGTGGTATGTTTCAAGTTGGACGAGCTCAGCTTGCTGCTGCAGTAACTGAAGCAGGCGGATTAGGTATCATTACCTCCAAAACACAGGTTACACCCGAGGGTCTTCGTGATGAAGTACGCAAAGTAAAAGCATTAACGAAGAAACCCTTTGCTGTCAACCTGAATCTATTTCCAAGTCAAACTGCTACTCCAAATGAAGACTTTATTGATATTTTAGTAGAGGAAGACGTTAAAATTGTTGAAACCAGTGGTCGAAGTCCTGAGGCTTTAATGCCAAAACTTAAAAAGCATGGTTTTACTGTCATCCATAAGGTTRCAAGTGTCAAAAACGCACTGTCTGCAGAGAAATTGGGAGTCGATGCTGTTGTTATCGTAGGGAATGAAACGGGCGGCCATCCTGGCATGGGGGATGTAGGAACGCTTGTAATGCTCCCTAGAGTGGTTGATTCTGTTAAAATACCTGTACTAGCAGG
>NZ_JBFUIB010001109.1:0-668 GCF_056402095.1 Peribacillus sp. P4_C12 | reverse complement strand
GCATATAAATCCTCTTCTGTGTTATTGTCAACGTAGTCATTATCAGTGTCTATAACACCCACATAATATGTGCCAGCTTTAGCTTGTTATGCTTGTACTTCAACATCATCCTCATATTCACTACCCAAATATTCCAAGTTATTATTCTCAACAAAATCTTTTTGTAGGGCAGTAAATAGTAGATCAATAGCATATGAGTTAGTTTCCCCAGCTACTAGTAAAACTCCACTCTGAGGTACTTCTACTTTATAAAAATCGACATCGTACAAAGGAAGTAGTTGACCGATTGTCGGTTTTTCATATGATGATATATTTGCTGAATTAAAGTCGTCATTATATTCACTTTCAATCAAGTAATCTTCCTCAGACGAGCCACTGCTCATCCTACCCATTTTATTGAACCTATGTACTGAGTATGATTGAGAACCTTTTAATACTTTTTCAAATTGATTAAATGTTTTAGAATCAATGATCCCTTTTTGGAGTGGCTTTTCAACTTGACTTTCTATAGCTTTCCTAGCCAACGCGTTCTCGTTTTCTTCAGCCTTAACAGTACCAACGGACACTGCCGAAGCTAATAACCCAACAGCAACCAATGACAAAACACCTCTATTAAGCACGTTTTCTCCCCCTAAATTCGTTATAAAGAACCAAAATCTATATGGTTC
>NZ_JBFUIB010001108.1:0-672 GCF_056402095.1 Peribacillus sp. P4_C12 | reverse complement strand
GGTTTCAACTATCATAAAACTAGCAATGCGTAGTGGTTTTTCGGCATCTGAAGCTGTTACAAGTCAATTTTTTTTCGGTTTTTGTATCGCAGTGTGTATTTTCATTCTTACAAACCGAACAAAATTAAGCTTTAATGGAGTTAAAATTCTTATCTTAGCTGGAGTATTTACAGGGTTGACAAATATTTTTTATGGTCTTTCTTTGAACTATTTACCTGCATCCTTGGCCGTTGTACTATTGTTTCAATTTACATGGATAGGCATGTTGATTTCTTGTATAACAAAACGAAAATTTCCCAGTCGAATTGAATTGATATCTCTAATAATATTGGTTGCAGGGACTATACCAGCAGCGGGTTTGATAGATGTTGATTTATCTCAAATACCTTTTCAAGGTTGGTTATGGGGTTTAGCAGCTGCTCTTTGTTATTCCCTATTTTTATTTGTTAACGGTAGAGCAACTACAAATATGAATACCACTAATCGCTTAGTATTGGTTTCATTCTTTGCTTTTATGATGTCGGTTGTTTTTCAGTCTCCGGAAGTTATTTGGAATGGAAATTTGTTTAGCGAGGGACTTTGGATTTATGGTTTGATATTGGGGTTATTTGGGATGATTATTCCGGTTTTCTTATTCACTATTGCAGTTCCTAAAGTTGGATTGAGTATGTC
>NZ_JBFUIB010001107.1:0-673 GCF_056402095.1 Peribacillus sp. P4_C12 | reverse complement strand
GTACTGCCATTACGGGGTAAAGTTATCAATACAGAAAAGGCAAAACTAGCGGATATATTTAAAAACGAAGAAATCAATACGATTATCCATGCTATCGGTGCAGGCGTCGGGGCCGAGTTTAATACCTCGGACACTAATTATGATAAAGTGATTATCATGACTGATGCCGATACGGATGGCGCCCATATCCAAGTGCTGCTGCTGACATTCTTTTACCGCTATATGAAGCCGTTAATTGAGGCAGGTAAGGTATTCATAGCCTTGCCGCCGTTATATAAAGTGAGTAAAGGGACCGGGAAGAAAGAAGTCATTGAATATGCATGGAGTGATGATGAACTTCAGGGAGCGATAAACAAGGTGGGGAAAGGCTATATGATTCAGCGCTATAAAGGGCTGGGTGAGATGAATGCCGATCAATTATGGGATACGACAATGAACCCGGAAACCAGAACATTAATACGCGTGAAAATCGATGACGGTGCGCGTGCAGAAAGACGTGTGACAACGTTAATGGGAGACAAAGTGGAACCACGCCGTAAATGGATTGAAACCAATGTCGCTTTTGGTCTCGAAGAAGAATCGAATATTTTAGATAATGAAAATATGTCGATTGAAGAGGAGGTCAATAACGATGGTATTTGAGGAAACGTTTCGTGATTTGCCGCTTGAAGAG
>NZ_JBFUIB010001106.1:0-673 GCF_056402095.1 Peribacillus sp. P4_C12 | reverse complement strand
GGTCTTTTTTCAATTTCAAGGGTTTAGCTTTAGCTTCGTATTGGCTATTATGCTTTTGGAGTCATGTTGACAATAATATGAAAGTGATGCTGGATCTTACTAGAATTTTTTTACCGAATTAGTCAATGAAAAAGGGCTGTGACATATTTGTCATGGGAAAAATAAAAAGAGGTGTTCATCATGAGTACAAACAATAAAGGGAATCCTTGGGCTTTAGTCCCATTTGTCGTTTTTTTAATTTTATTTATAGGTTCCGGGGTTATTACAAGAGATTTTTATTCATTTCCGGTGATTGTGGCGATTGCGATTGCATCAGCGGCTGCATTGGCAATGAATCGAAAAGAGTCATTCAATCAAAAAGTTGAAATCTTTTGTAAAGGTTCCGGGGACTCCAATATTATGTTAATGGTTATCATTTTCCTTTTGGCCGGTGCTTTTTCAGAAGTGGCGAATGGAATGGGTGCGGTAGAATCAACGGTGAATCTTGCGTTATCGGTTTTTCCGCAAAATCTATTAATGGTAGGTATTTTCATTATCGCTTGTTTTATTTCTCTATCTATGGGGACAAGCATGGGAACAATCGTAGCGCTAGCGCCTATAGGTGTAGGAATTAGTGAACAAACCGATATTTCGCTTGCCCTTTCAATGGCCGCCGTTATCGGTGGTGCGATGT
>NZ_JBFUIB010001105.1:0-674 GCF_056402095.1 Peribacillus sp. P4_C12 | reverse complement strand
CATCTAATACTTCCCCCTTTTGTTTTCATAAACTTGGATATTTGAATATTGTAAGAAAAAAACCTTTCTAAACACGATCTTCTATATAATAGGTAAGCTGTAACGATTCTATTAATCTATTTCAATGGCACATGCACTGGATGCAAAGCTATCTCCGACAATAAAGCCACGATCTTCTAAATAATCAATTTGTGTCTCCTCATCTAAATAGCGTTTTGTAAAATGATCTAATCTAAGCTGAACTCCCTCATATTCAATAATTGTATCGTTTCTGCGGGGCTCGTCCAATACGAGGGAGAACTTCACCGACACCCCGCAGCCTCCAGCAATATCGGCATCAATACGAGGAATTTGTGCATCCTTACGAGCCATTTCCTTCAGCTTAATTATGGCTGCCACTGTTATTTTGACTACCATCTGATTCTCCCCTTTCTTAATAGGTTTATTTAAAAATGATTACGCATTAGCCTTTGCTGCACGGACTTGTTCATCTGCATGATAGGAGGAGCGAACAAGCGGACCGGCTTCGCAATGACTAAACCCTTTTGACAAGGCAATGTTTTTCAGTTCTTCAAACTCTTCTGGACTCCAATATTTTTGGACTTTCAAATGTCGTTTAGTAGGCTGTAAATATTGACCAATCGTCATAATCTCCACATTGTTAGCACGAAGGT
>NZ_JBFUIB010001104.1:0-675 GCF_056402095.1 Peribacillus sp. P4_C12 | reverse complement strand
AGTTTATTCTCATACTATTGTGATAAATTTCATAGATGTAACTCATTACTAGCCCTAGAAGAACCAGAATTATTTCTTCATCCACAAGCAAGGAGAATGCTTTCAGTTAAATTAGATGAGTTTATATTACAGGGTAAAATAGACCAAAATCAAGTTATTATTGCTACTCACAGTGTAGAATTCCTTAGAAATACAAACATAGAAAATATCATTGTTATCAAAAGAGTCGACGATAAAAGTACGAAAGCATTCCATATTAGATTCAATAAAGAAGATAGGCAGAATATACAAAAATTAAGACATTTATTATGGAATAAAAATGCCGAAATCTTTTTTGCTGACAAGGTAATTCTAGTAGAGGGTGGAGRAGAATACTTAATGCCTGCTATCGCTGATAGTATTTATGGGGAAAAAGGCTATCTTGATAAAAAAAATATTTCCACAATTCAAGTGGGTGGAAAGAGTCAATTTCCAAGTTACATAAAGATATTACAAGAACTGGATATTAAATATTGTGTTATAGCGGATTTTGATTACTTAGAAAGGGGCATAGAACAAATATCACGTTATATTAGTGATTTCGATTTAAAAATGTTAGGGGAAATTCGTAATGAAATGAAAAAATATAGTGATGAATTTACCAATGCTAAAGACATTAGGAAGAAAATACTTTCT
>NZ_JBFUIB010001103.1:0-675 GCF_056402095.1 Peribacillus sp. P4_C12 | reverse complement strand
AATTATCCTTTATACTCGATGATGATCCGCTTATTCACTGCTCATTTAAGTTCTTTTAATGATAATCCCTCATTTTCCGCTCTTTCACACAAAGCTTCTAATTCTTGGTCTCTTGCAAATCGTAATGGAATAAATTGCTGCATTGTTAGTTTTGAATTTTTTACCTTTGTTTCCTTTTACAACTTATCTGAACTTGCGGTCTGTCTCCTCGATAGGAACGTTATTTCCAAAAAGAGGTTTAATATTTAAATATCCGAGTAATTTTTGGATTTGCCCTAACTATTTCTAAAACGCTTATGGATATTGTTGTGCTTATAAGTGCCGGCCTCACTGAACTCAATCAACTCCATGGACAACGCTAGATAACGTCGAGCAAACAGGTTGGCAAAATGCCCCTTGATTGCCTCGAATAGTTCATCACAGATCTTCTTCTTATCCACATCCGACCGGCCCGATCCGATTTTCAAAACAGTATGAAYAAATGCATCATTTTCTGCACCGTCTGCTACTCGATAATCCTGAAGTTCAATAGCTCTTGAACGAATCCCTCCAGTCGGAAAAATATCGCTACGGCTGATTAAAACACTATTTACTTTTTTGAGTAAATTCGGAATGTCTGCTTCTTTCTTTATATTATCGGTATATTCAACAATAACATGTGGCATGTTCTCATCC
>NZ_JBFUIB010001102.1:0-676 GCF_056402095.1 Peribacillus sp. P4_C12 | reverse complement strand
CCGCCCGTCACACCACGAGAGTTTGTAACACCCGAAGTCGGTGAGGTAACCTTTATGGAGCCAGCCGCCTAAGGTGGGACAGATGATTGGGGTGAAGTCGTAACAAGGTAGCCGTATCGGAAGGTGCGGCTGGATCACCTCCTTTCTAAGGATAAATACGAGAGCGCTTTTGTTTTGTTCAGTTTTGAATGAGTAATTCATTCAATTAAATAGTAATCCCGCGATAAGCTTGGGAAGCAGAAGCTTATTATTTTATGTGAATGGGCCTATAGCTCAGCTGGTTAGAGCGCACGCCTGATAAGCGTGAGGTCGATGGTTCGAGTCCATTTAGGCCCACCATTCATTTCCCTATAATGGGGCCTTAGCTCAGCTGGGAGAGCGCCTGCCTTGCACGCAGGAGGTCAGCGGTTCGATCCCGCTAGGCTCCACCAATTGAAACAATCACGTTGTGATTGGGACAACTTGTTCCTTGAAAACTAGATAATAGATAGAAGGCAATTAATTTTTTCAAAGCATCAGTAAGATCTTTTTTAACGGTTAAGTTAGAAAGGGCGCACGGTGGATGCCTTGGCACTAGGAGCCGATGAAGGACGGGACTAACACCGATATGCTTCGGGGAGCTGTAAGTAAGCTTTGATCCGGAGATTTCCGAATGGGGAAACCCACTGTTCGTAAT
>NZ_JBFUIB010001101.1:0-676 GCF_056402095.1 Peribacillus sp. P4_C12 | reverse complement strand
GAATGAGGCAATTATCGGTTAAAATTATTGAAAGCCTTCCATCACTTGGAGGACAATTGTCTGCACTTTATCCGGAAAAATATATTTACGATGTTGCGGGATTTCCAAAAGTTCATGCGCAAGATCTTGTAAAAAATCTAAAGGAACAAATGTCTATATTTTCGCAGACGGTTGTGTTAGGGCAGTCAGTTGAACAACTTGAGAAGCAGGAAGATGGAACTTTCAAATTAACAACTAACGAAGAGATTCATTATTCTAAGGCTGTTATTATTACGGCAGGAAATGGAGCGTTTCATCCTCGTCGAGTTGAATTAGATAACGCATCTCAATATGAAGGGGAAAATCTCCATTACTTTATTGATAATCTTAATCAATTTGCCGGTAAAAAAGTCATTGTTTTTGGTGGAGGAGATTCAGCGGTTGACTGGTCGTTAATGCTTGTGTCAATTGCTGAAAAGGTAATGCTTGTTCATCGCCGCGATAAATTTCGTGCACATGAGCATAGCGTAATGAATCTCCAAAATTCTAAGGTTGAGATAAAGACTCCTTATGTCCCAACTGTATTGATTGGTGATGAAAGTAAGATTAAGCAAGTAGTTCTTGAACATGTATCTGGCGAAGGTGAAGAGATCATTGATGTGGATGCTGTTATTGTAAACTATGGTTTTGTTTCTTC
>NZ_JBFUIB010001100.1:0-682 GCF_056402095.1 Peribacillus sp. P4_C12 | reverse complement strand
GGTTTTCCACCATTTTCATTCTCTGTGGTGCAGCGCTGGTCGTGCGCTGCATGGTTGGCTAACGGGTGAGTTACTTCAATAAGGGAGTTGCTTAGGTAGCTCTTTTTCTTATGGTTCTAAATGGGCAGGATAGTTGAGTGAATAAGGAAATATAGAGTTTTAAAGGACAGAGATACATAAGTGGAGAATATGTTTCTTTATCAAAAAAAAGGAGGCTAATGAGTTAGTCTATATTTTTTGTAATCGCTCCATTGGTTAGGCAATATATTTTTTATTTCATTAAAGAAAAAGAGTGAAATATATAAAATTTTTTCTTTGGATAATTCAGCTAAATCTTACTTTCTCGTCCATAATTTTTAAAAACGTTACTAATGTAGCTCTTTTGTAATTTTTGAGCAAAACGGGCGCTTAATTGAATAAGGATCACAGAAATGATTAATCTTTTTTATAAAGTTACAATTTTTAAGAAAAGAAGCACGAATAAATATTTGACTATTTAGAAAATTCGTGATAATATTTACGGATAAAAGAATCAATCGGCAATGGCGCCTGTTTCAATAGCTAATAACTAGCTATTGGGCAGGCGCCTTTTGCATTTTTCAGGGGGGATAATATGAATAATAGAACCAAATTAAAAGCTTTATTTGGCATGATCGTTATTTGCTTGTTTTTGTATGCTTCC
>NZ_JBFUIB010001099.1:0-683 GCF_056402095.1 Peribacillus sp. P4_C12 | reverse complement strand
AAATACATGTGATGATGAATTTTATCTATTTATTCAGAAAGAATTTCTGTTTTAAAGTTAGGGTTAGACATATTATAAATGCTTATTAACTCTGACAAATCTTCATGTGTCATGTAACGAAAATCATTTAAGTCCAATTCTTTTCCTAATGAATGAGATAAAATTACACTGAACACCTCTTTCTTAATTTCAAACTGGAGTTCCTTTCCAAATGTATATTGTAAATAAACAGCTACCATCGCTTCCCATATAAGAATTTCTCTCTTTGGGTTTGTATCTCTCCTGAAATTTAAGATTGTATCTTTAAGAGATACGGGAAATACTTCAAAGAGTGTCTTTTGAATTATTATCACTMTATTTAGCAGTTGTTGGGGTAGTTGTTGGTGTCTTGGAGGACTTTGTATATTAAGGTTTTCAATAGCTACATTTACTTTTGTAGCATCTTTTCTCAATTGTTCCTCAGCAAGAATTCGCATAATGTTCCGGTGAATACTCGGGCTAACAACCTCAATTATTTGAACAGCAATCTCATATATTGATTCACTCGTTGTATTTAAAGCATACCTGTCGGCTAGAAACGGACTAAAAGAAATAATATCCTCTCTAGTAACATTATGCCAAATTGGAAGAATTATTTTTGTACTACCAATTTCTCTTGTTATTAAGCTTCTAAGTTCATACTC
>NZ_JBFUIB010001098.1:0-685 GCF_056402095.1 Peribacillus sp. P4_C12 | reverse complement strand
AAGAGGTTAGAGGTGCTGTAAGTATGTATATTCGATTCTATAACCATCATCGCTTCCAGAAAAAATTAAACAACCTGAGTCCATATCAATATAGAACTCAGGCTGCTTAATTGGTCTTTTTTATTTCTGTCTATTTGACAGGGGTCACTCCACCCCCAATGGTAACGCAACATATCACGGGGCGAATACGACCATTAATTGAAAGAGCTGGAGATGTCCGAATTTCTCTCTCTAGTGTAATTGGCAGTATCGGTTTACTAGAACGTGAAAATGCCACTATTTTATATGCAGCCTTAATGAAAACAGGTCGAACGTGCATTAGCTGAAGATCGGAGCTGTCTTTAAGTAAATGTTTTCAGCTCTTCCCTTCTAGAGATACAGGTGAGTTTTTTAATTATAATCACTTCCTTAATTTAATTTAATTTTCTATGTATATAACTCTTAACAATATCAAAACCTATGAATAGCAACACATTACATTCATAGGAGCTGACAACATGGCTAGAAATAACAACAGTAATCAATTAGTAGTTAACGGTGCAGAGCAAGCTCTAGAACAAATGAAATACGAAATCGCTAGTGAATTCGGTGTTACACTTGGCGCTGATACAACATCTCGTGCAAACGGATCTGTTGGTGGAGAAATTACAAAACGTTTAGTGCAAATGGCTGAACAACAATTAGG
>NZ_JBFUIB010001097.1:0-686 GCF_056402095.1 Peribacillus sp. P4_C12 | reverse complement strand
GTTTGGAACGGAACATCAAAAGCGAAAATATTTGCGGGCCATGGCGGAAGGAAAAAACATGGGTGCGTATTGCTTGACGGAATCTGGATCCGGATCTGATGCCAGTGGAATGAGAACAACTGCCGTTCTAGACGGAGATGAATGGGTCTTGAACGGATCGAAGATTTTTATTACCAACGGAGGCTATGCCGACATTTATATCGTTTTCGCACAGACCAACTCGACACTAAAGCATAAAGGCATTTCTGCGTTTATTGTGGAAAAGGGCTTCCCAGGTTTCTCGGTAGGAAAGAAGGAAAAAAAGCTAGGCATTCGCTCTTCCGCCACGACAGAGGTCATTTTTGAGGACTGCCGCGTTCCAAAGGACAATCTTTTGGGCCAAGTGGGTGAAGGGTTCCAGATTGCCATGATGACTCTCGACGGCGGTCGGAACGGAATCGCTTCCCAAGCTGTTGGGATCTCTCAAGGAGCATTTGATAATGCTGTCGCATTTGCAAAGGATCGCGTCCAATTTGGAAAACCGATTAGCTCACTTCAAGCTATTCAATTCAAATTAGCCGATATGGCCACAAAAATCGAAGCTGCCCGTTTATTGACGTATCAGGCAGCATGGCGTGAGGATCAAGGAATTCCTTACGGTCTTCAATCTGCAATGTCCAAACTATTTGCTGGAGACACCGCCATGG
>NZ_JBFUIB010001096.1:0-689 GCF_056402095.1 Peribacillus sp. P4_C12 | reverse complement strand
GAAATCCTTCTATGGCGATCTCCATGCAAATGGAAAAGATGGCGTAGAATTCTATACTCGCAAGAAAATGCTTACCGCTCGTTATTAAAAGAGTGATGTAAAATCATAAAATCATAAAAGGAAAGAATGGAGTTGGTGATTGTGCAAGCGACAGAACAAACACAAAATTTGCAAAAAGCAGATGAAAAGTACCTTTGGCATGCAATGAGAGGAGCAGCTCCTAGTCCAACGAATTTAATTATCACAAAAGCAGAAGGGGCATGGGTGACGGATATTGATGGAAATCGTTATTTAGACGGTATGTCTGGTCTTTGGTGTGTGAATGTCGGGTATGGCCGCAAAGAGCTTGCGAGAGCTGCTTTTGAACAGCTTGAAGAAATGCCGTACTTTCCTCTGACACAAAGCCATGTTCCTGCTATTAAGTTAGCAGAAAAATTGAATGAATGGCTTGGTGATGATTATGTCATTTTCTTTTCTAACAGCGGGTCGGAAGCGAATGAAACGGCGTTTAAAATTGCTCGTCAATATCATCAGCAAAAAGGGAACCATGGACGCTATAAGTTTATTTCACGCTATCGCGCTTACCATGGTAATTCAATGGGGGCTCTTGCAGCAACAGGTCAAGCACAAAGAAAGTACAAATATGAACCATTAGGACAAGGTTTTCTGCATGTAGCGCCGCCTGATAC
>NZ_JBFUIB010001095.1:0-691 GCF_056402095.1 Peribacillus sp. P4_C12 | reverse complement strand
CAATCCCTGTTGATTGGAAGCCACGTTCTTTAACGACCTCTTCCCAATAGCTCAACTCGTCTTCGTTTTTAACACGAATTGCTAAATGATGAATACTACCTCTTCCGGGCTTCTCACTTGGTCCTTCTTGCTGTTTGACTACAATCTCTCCAAATACCTGTCCAGCAACAGACTGATAAATAGCCACTTTATTAGAGTAAGAAACCTCTACATAGCCAAACATATCCTTTAATGTTTTCGCTAAGCTTTCTAGGTAGCGCACTGTTATTTCGATTGTGCCCATTCCCAAAATACGATGCTTTTGCTCGATAACTGAATCTTCCCATTCAGACCAATGTTTAGGTAATTCAGCACCGTTATTATTCAATAAAATCATTCGTAACCCTTCTGTATCTTCAAAATGTAAAGCATCTCGGCCAGCATACATTGTAATGTCACCATGCTTTACATCTAATAGATCAAATCGATTTTTCCAAAATACTAGACTTTCAAATGATGGGACAAGCAAACCAATTTGTGTGATTGCATTTGTGCCACGAGTTGTTCTTCCTGCAATGGGCATTTCGAAAAACGACAGCTCTGTTCCCGCACTACCTGTTAAATCTCCATAAAATAAATGATACATACTAGGGTCGTCTTGATTAACAGTCTTTTTTACTCTGCGCAGACCTAGTACTTTTTGATAAAATTC
>NZ_JBFUIB010001094.1:0-691 GCF_056402095.1 Peribacillus sp. P4_C12 | reverse complement strand
AAAAGGGGTCCAGAATGTTTTAATTCCGGACCCCTTTTGAAATTCCCTTTGAATTTTGCTCAAGATTAAGAGATTGGGCCTCTACGAGCCCACTTTATTAAGCCATTCTTGGACCTTGCCATGTCCTATTGGTTATCTACTTTAAATTCATGGCAGCGAAWGTAAGCATCGCCTGCATCGACAATTTTTTAWGTCCCCTTAAAGTAGTCCWACGCATACCATGCTTTTCTTTTGCATCTGCGGCAACAGCTTCAGGTTTTCCAACTTTCTCAATCACTTGTTCAACAAGAGGCTCTAAGATATTACTATCATGCGTATTTCCTGGTGTTACAATCGTCCCYAGCACAAAACCGTTGCGGTCTGCAGCCGCRTGRAATGAATAGGCAAACTGTTTTGTTCGTTCATCTTTYACATAGTAGCCACTTTCAGGATCAGTTGTACTTTCTTTAATCTCTTTGGTTTCTTCCTTATCAAATTTATCCGGTGGGCAAGGCTTCTTTCCATGGTTTTCACGATCTTGATTTATTTCTTCTTGAAGGCGTCCTTGATACGCTCGTGTTTCCTTGCGAACGATTTTCTTTTCAAATTTCCGCTTATTCGCACTGGCTTTCACATGTGTGGAATCAACGAATACGTGCTCTGCACTTATTAACTTTCTATCGGCAGCTGTCATTAAGATGCGATAGAATAT
>NZ_JBFUIB010001093.1:0-692 GCF_056402095.1 Peribacillus sp. P4_C12 | reverse complement strand
GAAAGAAATGTATGTAGACTTAGGCGAAGATTATTTTGATAAACAAAAGCAAGCTTCCATTGTACGAAATTCGGTCCGAAGGTTAGAAAACTTAGGATATACCGTAAATATATCAGAAGCATCCTAACTACCGATTAATTCTAGGAGATCTTTAATAGGGCGCCGCTCTTTTTCAAAAAAATTGAAGCTTGCGTTTTATTTAATATGGTCTTTTTCCTGATTATTAGTGTTTAATTTTCATGGTAGTCAAAAAATGATTTTTTATCACGGAAAGGAAAGCAAAATGTCCCTTCGGCTGTTCCTCCTTCAGAATGAACTACAGCAATAGAACCTACATCATCTGTCGGCGAGACCCTATTGATGCTACACATTTTCTGAGGTCTTTCGTTTCATTAAAATCTCATTTTCGTACCTATCTCCCCAATCGCGCATGAGGTAGATAATAGGTTTTAATGTTTCCCAAAAGCAGTAAGAGAATATTCGACTTTTGGAGGAATCTCTCGATATATTTCAAGATATACAATACCATCTTGTTCCAATTTTCGAAGTTGTTATGTTAACATACGTTTTGTAGTATAAGGTATAAGTTTCCCTAACTCGTTAAAACGTTTAGGTACGGAAATTAAGTTATATAATATGATCCCTTTCCATTTGCCGCCTATCACATCTACTGTAATTGCAACAGGGCAAGC
>NZ_JBFUIB010001092.1:0-697 GCF_056402095.1 Peribacillus sp. P4_C12 | reverse complement strand
GGTGAAAAGGAGATCAAGCATAGCGCTAGTGACCTTATATGATTTCAAATAAATACGTTGATAAATATATTGACTTGTATGAGTCGGGTAAAATCAAGCTCAATGAAGAGCGTGTAATGTTAATTGATTATCTACAAAAACACGTGTTGATACGTGATGATATATATTTTGATGAAGAACTAATCGAAAACTTTATTAAATTTGCAGAAAAATGGTACTTCCCACTAGCGCCTTTTCAAAAATTTATTTCGGCGTTTGTCTTTCTTTTTTATAAAGAGGATAACGCTGTTTTTTATGAGCAATTTCTAATCATGATGGCTCGTGGTGGCGGGAAGAATGTACTTATATCTGCATTGGGTCATTTCTTTATAAGTCCTTTGCATGGTATCCCAAGGTACAATATCTCTATTTTTGCCAACAATGAAAAGCAAGCAAAGGTCTCTTTTAGAGAGGTTTATGAAACAATCGAGTCGCATGAATTATTGGAAGACATGTTTTATCGCTCAAAAGTTGAAATAACAGGAAATGATACAAAAAGTGTAATGCAATACCACACATCGAACGCAGGATCTAAAGATGGCCTTCGTGATGGGTGTGTGATCTATGATGAGATTCACCGATATGAAAATTTTGATGTTGTAAACGTATTCTCTAGCGGACTTGGAAAAGTGCCGAATGCTGGAAAAGTGCCGAATGC
>NZ_JBFUIB010001091.1:0-697 GCF_056402095.1 Peribacillus sp. P4_C12 | reverse complement strand
TCTTCTCTACAACAATTAGCTAAAGAAGTTGGTTTTGTTCAACGTACAAGTAAATATCAAGCACAAGAATTAATTGCTTTATGTGTATGGCTTAGTCAACAGGTTGCGAGTACACCACTTACACAATTGTGTAGCCGTCTCGAAGCATCTACAGGTGTCCTCATGAGCCCCGAAGGGCTTAATCAACGATTTAATGGTTCAGCCGTACAGTTTCTTCAACAAGTTCTAGCTAATCTTCTAACTCAAAGAATTCATTCAACACAAGAAATACTTCATCCATACTCCACGACTTTTAAACGTATTCGGATCCTAGATTCTACAACATTTCAACTTCCAGATAAGTTTGCTTCACATTATCAAGGTTCTGGCGGAAGTAGCCATACCGCAGGTGTTAAAATCCAACTTGAATATGACTTATTGAGTGGGAAGTTCCTCCACGTTTATGTAGGAGAAGGGAGAGAAAATGATAAAACCTTCGGTTCCACAAGTCTACTAACCATTCAACCGAAAGACTTATACATAAGGGATTTAGGGTATTTCGACTTACACGACTTACAGAAAATGAATGATGAAGGTGCTTACTATGTCTCACGTTTGAAGTTGAATTCTCGTATATATCGTAAGAATGATGAACCAGAGTTTTTTCGGAATGGGACTGTGAAGAAAGGTACTCTCTTTATTCAGTTAGACACGGAGA
>NZ_JBFUIB010001090.1:0-697 GCF_056402095.1 Peribacillus sp. P4_C12 | reverse complement strand
GTATTGTACAAGTTCTTGGTACTGTGAATTAATAGAAATGTTGTAGATTTGCACTTAATCACCTCAATATTCTTATATTTTTAGAGATTAATTCGCTATTTATACATACTAATATTCTATATATTGATTATATCTTAATATTGATAGGTGATTATATGAATAAACAAAATCGTTTAATAGGAATTTTCTTTGTCATTTTTGGCGCTAGTTTTTGGGGAGTTGGTGGGACAGTCGCGCAGCATCTTTTTCAATCCGGTAATATCGATGTGGATTGGTTTGTGACAACACGACTCTTATTCGGGGGGATTCTCTTGCTAAGTAGCCAATTAGTGAGCAGAAATCGTAAGCAACTTTTTCAAATTTGGAGGGAGACGACCAGTCGGAATCGGTTAATCATTTTTAGTCTTTTCGGCATGTTACTTGTTCAATATTCTTACATGGCTTCCATCGCTCTCGGCAATGCTGCAGTAGCTACATTGCTACAATACTTAGCACCGATTTTCATCATTTTTTATTTCATTGTAAAAGGGATTCAAAAATTAACTCGTTCCGACCTTTTGGCCATTAGTTTGACACTCCTTGGTACTTTTTTATTATTAACGAATGGATCGTTTCATAATTTATCTGTACCCTATTCAGCTGTTATTTGGGGAGTTATTTCAGGACTATCATTAGCTTTTTACACACTCTATGCACG
>NZ_JBFUIB010001089.1:0-697 GCF_056402095.1 Peribacillus sp. P4_C12 | reverse complement strand
GAATCATTCATACCAAGACGCCTTAGCATTCTTAGGAATTGAAGGGGCTCATCCTGGAGGATTTGAACTAACTAAACAACTCTTAAAGAATGAAAAAATAGACCAATCCACAAAAATCCTTGATGCTGGATGCGGAACAGGGCAAACATCTCAATTCTTGGCTCAACACTTTCTTTGCCAAGTTTTCGCATTGGATAATCACCCTGAGATGGTAAAACATGCAAACCAACGATTTCAACAAGCTAACATACCCAGTAATGTTTATATGAATTCCATAGAAGATTTACCTTTTACTAATAATTATTTTGATTTTATCATGGCTGAATCCACAACAGCATTCACTAATATTCAACAATCGCTTTGTGAATATTACAGAGTCCTAAAACCTGGTGGTACTTTGCTTTCTATTGATATGACGGCAGAGACTGAACTTAACCTTAATCAAAAAAAGGAAATAATGAAATTCTATAATTTAACGAATGTCTTGACACAATCGGAATGGTTAAAAGCATTCAAAAAGGCGGGATTTAAAAATCTAAAAATTCTAAAGTCGAATACAGTTTTAGAAGAATTAAAAAATTCATCAGCTGTCGATAACCTCATTCTTCCTTTAAATGAATCTTTGGAACAAATCATAGAGGAACATTATCGGCTTGTCCTAACTTGTGAAAACAGTTTGGGATATAGAGTATTTATG
>NZ_JBFUIB010001088.1:0-703 GCF_056402095.1 Peribacillus sp. P4_C12 | reverse complement strand
TAAACCTTTTACGATTAGATACTGTTGATATATGAAAAATCCGGAGAATTGGTGCTTCGTGGGAGAAATCTTCAGCCAAATTTACCAGAAAAACATAAAGTTAATATATTGTCTTAATATGCTATACTAATATAATAGTATAGGGATTTTTTTGTAGTTTAATATACATATATTTTCGCAATATACATTGGATTTAAKGAAAGGAAGGGTTGAAGGTGAAATATAAAAATTGGATAGCAATACTTGTATTATTTGCTTGTTTCCTTTCAATGCTTTCCCTTTCTTTAGCTAAAGCGGAAGGAGTGAAATGGCGGAATTTGACGAAAGATAATCCTTTAAGGCAGGCGGAAATATTGCAGGATAATAAAGAACTGCAAAGTTTATTTTTATTTCCTGAAGAGGATTTCGATGAACAGGAAGCCTTAAGGATTGTAGAAACTATTGATGCACTTCCTCATTCCCTATTGTTGAAAACTGTAGACCATGGAGTGAGAATGAAGCTATTCAACGGAAATCTGACAGAAAATCAATCAGCGGCCTATTTAAAAGGGAAAGCTCCACGTGGTTATTTGAATAAAGATACAACATGGGATTCCGTTCCAGGCATGGGTGGTTCATATACCGTCTTAGTTAAAATCGGTGCAAGCGATAAGGGAAGCGGGCATGGTTCTGTAAATTTGGAGCTACATGAGCTTGCGCATTC
>NZ_JBFUIB010001087.1:0-705 GCF_056402095.1 Peribacillus sp. P4_C12 | reverse complement strand
AGCTTGTACCTTCCCTGCTTAATATCGTTCATTCTATTGGAAGCTTCTATCCCTGAAATAGAGCTGTTAAGTAATGTGGCATCTATACCATTTTGTTCGAGGGCATCTACTTGGTCCTTCATCAAGGAAATAAGTGGGGATATGACGAGGGTTACACCAGGCAATAGAAGAGCTGGAATCTGATAGCATATTGATTTGCCTCCGCCAGTCGGCATGATTCCTGCTGTATTTATTCCTCCTAAAACTTGTTCAATTATCTGTTCCTGACCGGTTCGGAATGACTCATATCCAAAATACTTTTGTAAATAATCACGTGCTTTTTCTATCAATGTACTACTCCTCCTATTTAACTTGTAAGGATTTATTACTTTCATTGTACCTGCTTTTTCCGTGAACCAAAAGGACAAAAAAAGTAGACACATGAAAACCCTGTGCCTACTTTTTCTATATATAAACATGTTTTACATGACTAAATTAGTTTAAGATTTGTAATTTAACGTTTTTAACGCCCCAATTAATAGCATCCTGCTCATTTGGAATAAAGATGTCTACTTTATTTCCCTTTATGGCACTGCCTGTATCAGCCGCTGTTGCGTAGCCATAACCCTCCACATAAACTTTTGAACCAAGTGGGATAACTGATGGGTCTACTGATATAACTTTTGCATTCGGATTTGCTTTTAAGTCGATTCCAGTAGCTGTAGT
>NZ_JBFUIB010001086.1:0-707 GCF_056402095.1 Peribacillus sp. P4_C12 | reverse complement strand
CGACATATCCGGTTGTTTCAGGTAAATACCTTATTAATGGAGAATGGAAAGAAATAACAGAAACAGTTGATGTAATCAATCCCGCAAACACGTCAGAAGTAGTCGGCCAAGTGGCAATTTGTTCTGAGGAAATCGTAAATGAAACGATAGAAGTGTCAGTGAAAGCTTATGAAACCTGGTCTCGCTCTGATGTAAAGGACCGGGCTACCCGGATGAATACAGCGGCAGAGGAACTGGCTAAAATAATTGAGGAAAATGTCACAGTTTTTGTTCGAGAAAATGGAAAAACGCTTGTTGAAGCTAAAAAGGATTTACTACGTTGTGTTGAGGTCATGAAGGGCTGTGCAACAGAGGTACTTAACTGGTGGCAACCAGAAGTGCTCCCAGGAAATCAAAATGTACAAGTCAGAAGAAGAGCGAGAGGTGTCACGGCAATTATCACACCGTGGAACTCTCCGATGATTTTGACATTTAAACGAGTAATACCAGCGATTTTAGCAGGCAATACTGTTGTTGTGAAACCTGCTACAAATTGTCCGTTAACGATAATGACTTGTTTAAAAGTGGTAGCTGAACATTTTCCGCCAGGAGTCATTAATATTGTGTCTGGTTCAGGAAAAGCAATCGGAGACATACTTTGCTCTGATTCTCGTGTGCGTACCGTTGCTTTTGTCGGCAGTACAGAAACTGGAAAAGAAATTATGAAG
>NZ_JBFUIB010001085.1:0-707 GCF_056402095.1 Peribacillus sp. P4_C12 | reverse complement strand
GGTCATACTCACTATTTAGATTTAGTTCCGGATGTTTATTAGATTCAATTTCAACTTAAAGTCAATCTTTTCGCTCATTTTACTCCATTTCACTACAAAAACCCAATAATAAGAAAATGTTTAAAAGTCTATTTTCTTAGATTCAGATATAGAATCCAACTCGAACATTTAAGGTGTTTTCCTAATTGAATTTCATAGGACAAAATTGTCTATTCATTGATTATTTGCCCAATTTAATTTCGAACAACTCAAAAAAGCTAATATTACTCTATAGATGGAAAAATTTCAAAAAGCATTTCCTTAAAATCACAAGGCTTTATTTATGGCAGGTTCTGTTATCTTGTTCAACTAACGGTTGAGCTTTGATTCCAGATGCTCCTCTAGAGACAAAATTCTAAACGCTAACTCTTGATTTAGGTCCAAGACCCCTATAACAATCTGATTATCTTCCGTTATTGTTACATATCTTAAGGTTTCATCACCTTGAATCCGAAAATTGGTTTCCAATGGTGTCTCCATCTTTGCAAAGACRGTATCTGTGTACGTAAGTGGAAGAAAATCATCTAAACCTTCTTCGGGGCTACCTAGCCACTTAAACATAAAATCTTTCAATGAAAGTCGTTCAATCGTCGATAGATGATTTTTAAATGTTAATTTGTCTATTGTTACCTTTTTCAACTTAACCACTCCTCAATATTAAATAAAGT
>NZ_JBFUIB010001084.1:0-708 GCF_056402095.1 Peribacillus sp. P4_C12 | reverse complement strand
ATTTTAAATAGTTCGAATATCGATATACTGAAGACTTCTCTAAAAACATTAAGGATGCATTATACTTTATTGAAAAAAATGGGATTGGACCCTGAGCATCGTTGTGTTCTCCATGTCGGTGGTGGTTATGGTGAACATGAACAGGCGCTAGAGCAGTTTATACATAATTGGGGGTTTATACCTGAGTCAATTCAAAAAATGGTGATTCTTGAAAACGATGATACTACATTTACTTTATCGGAAACTCTCTACTTGTGTGAAAAACTAGGAATTCCCATGGTTTTTGATTACCACCATTACCTTGCGCACCATTCGGCATCTGAAAAATGGATTGATCATTGGAATCGAATACTCCAAACTTGGGATTATTCCAAACTATCTCCGAAGATGCATATTTCTAGCCCAAGATCGGAAAAAGAATTTAGAGCACACGCTGATTACGTTGATCCGGATATGTTTATGGAGTTTTTACAACAAATAAAAGGAAGTTTACCACAGTTAGATTGTATGATTGAAGCGAAGCAAAAAGATGGTGCACTTTTCCAATTGATGGATCAACTAAGAGCTTACCCGGAAATCGATATGATTGACGGTGCAAGTTTTTATATCCGCTGAGAGACTTGGATGAAACTTACATTTGATGAAGAGATGTGTAAGACTCTTTATCAAATGTAATAGACTAAATATTAAATATATATAGTTTACATA
>NZ_JBFUIB010001083.1:0-709 GCF_056402095.1 Peribacillus sp. P4_C12 | reverse complement strand
GGTGCCATCTTTGATTGGAAAATCAAACGAAAAGATAAGAAGCCGCCTGTTTTGAGAAACGATGTTTCTATTAAAGTGGAGGAGGGATGAAAATGATTATTGAAACTAAGAATTTGACAAAGCGGTTTGGCGGCTTAGCAGCAGTCAATAATGTAGATTTTGTGATTAAAAAAGGAAAAATTAATGCTATTATCGGACCGAATGGGGCGGGGAAATCCACTTTTTTCAACTTGATTAGCGGCTTTCATCGTCCAAGCTCTGGAACCGTCATTTTTAAAGGAATTGATATCACCAAGCTTCCAGCTAATGAAATAGCAGCGCTAGGAATTTCAAGGACCTTCCAAACAACCAGTCTTTTTGATAAATCGACCGTATTGGATAATGTCATTGTTGGGCATAGACTACGCACCAAATCGAATTTGGTAGACGCCATTCTAAGAACAAAACGCTTAAAACGAGAGGAAGCGGCATGTCGGGATAAGGCTATGGAGGTGCTGGAGATTGTTGGATTAACGGATGTGGCTGACAAAATAGTCGCTAGTGTTTCGCAGGAGGAAAAGAAACGGACAGCCATCGCCCTAGCTCTTGCAACGGACCCGGAAATTATCTTTCTTGATGAACCTGCTGCTGGAATCAACCCGGATGAAACGGAAGGACTGACAGTTCTGATCAGGAAGTTAAATCAATCCGGTCTTACGATATGTTTAAT
>NZ_JBFUIB010001082.1:0-712 GCF_056402095.1 Peribacillus sp. P4_C12 | reverse complement strand
GTTCCCAGGAATTCAGGGCGGCCCTCTCATGCACATTATTGCAGCAAAAGCGGTCGCTTTCAACGAAGCATTACAACCAAGCTTTAAGGACTATGCGAAACAAGTCATTGAAAATGCTGCAACACTTAGTGAAACATTAAAAAATAAAGGTGCAGCTCTTGTTTCTGGAGGAACAGATAATCATATTGTTCTTTTAGATTTACGTCCGTGGAATTTAACAGGAAAAGAAGCAGAGAAATTATTAGAAGAAGCAGGCATCACCGCTAATAAAAATACGATTCCATATGATCCAGAAAAGCCATTTGTTACGAGTGGTATCCGAATGGGAACAGCAGCTTTAACAACTCGAGGCATGAAGCAGGATGAAATGGTGAAAATCGGTGAAGTGATTTCAGCTGTTCTAAAGAGTAAAGGAGATAAAGACGTTCTTAAGAAAGCAAAAGAAACAACCAAAGGAATTTGTGATATTTATCCGTTATTTCAACAACCAATTACTGTGTAAGAAAAAAAGGGGGGGACTCAATGGAATTTCAAAGTTGTTTTGACATAATAGGTCCAATCATGGTAGGACCGTCAAGTTCCCACACTGCCGGAGTCGTGTCAATCGGTAAATTCATCCATGAACTGTTAGGAGATTATCCAAAAGAAGTCAAAATTGTATTCTATGATTCATTTGCTGAAACCTATCAAGGACATGGAACAGATAAAGCAC
>NZ_JBFUIB010001081.1:0-714 GCF_056402095.1 Peribacillus sp. P4_C12 | reverse complement strand
TTATAATATCGACTATAGGAATCTGCTAAATTTTCCACCGATTTCTGTAAGGCAATACTGTCTACTTCTTTCAGGAAAGAATACTCTTTCTTTAAAGCTGGAAGTTCTTTGATTGTTGCGTATTTATTCAGATAAGAACCTTTCCATTCATTAGAGGGTAATTGGCCGTACTGCTTCATTTCTTCACAAATATACCAGTAGGCATCTTTCTCCTTTTGTTTGCCTAAAAAGAAGGTATAGACAAAACGGGAGCAGCCGATCGTTTTATTGATTAGAACTAGTTGTTCTTTAGTTGGATAGATTCGAAATTTATAAGCTTTGTTTACGACCATTGGTTTCACCCCCTTATGTTATTATTAACTATCGAACGTATGTTTGCTAAAAGATTACTTTGGCTTATGCCAACCGCCATTCATCTCCCCCTTACCAYTGGGCTCTCGCCCTTCACACGCTTGAAGAGGGAGTCTTCTGGCGGGAAATGATAAAGGAAAGATACTAATAACATTAAAGAGGGGCGGTAAATGCTTAAAATTGAAAAAAAACTACTTTATATCAAATATTCTCAACGAAAGTCTAAGATCCTGATTTGACGAAAAAAAGACAAGCAATTTTTTGATTAGCTGTTGGCTCCCCCCCTCTCATCTTCTTTCCAGATATGCTATGCGGTCCACACTAACATGGATTTTAAGACCAAAAAAAGAGGAAGCATAATGC
>NZ_JBFUIB010001080.1:0-720 GCF_056402095.1 Peribacillus sp. P4_C12 | reverse complement strand
TCTTGCGGTCAACAATGTAGATGTATCCTTCTTCATCCATTGTTGCGAGATCACTTGTGTAAAACCACCCGTCATTAAAAGCAGCTGAAGTAGCTTCCGGCATACCCAAATATCCCTTCATTACATTTGGCCCTTGAACAACTAATTCTCCGACTTCTCCTCTCGGCAATTCTTTTCCGAACTCATCTACAACTTTGCTTTGGACAGCTGGAATGTTCAAGCCGATAGAACCTGGCTTGCGAGTCCCTTTTAAAGGATTAATAGCGACGAGAGGAGCAGTTTCCGAAAGCCCATATCCTTCCAAGATAGAAACATTAAACTTGTTTTCAAATTTATGCAGCAGCTCTGCCGGAATCGAGGCACCTCCAGAGATACACATGCGAATAGATTGGCAATCCTCCGCAATCGCTTCAGGCAATTGATAGATAAAACTGTACATCGTAGGTACTCCAGCAAACACGGTTGCCTTTTTTTCTCGAATGGTGCTGACCACGTCATGAGGGCTGAATTTAGGCTGGATCAGGACTGTTGCCCCACAAGCAATTGGCGCATTCAGACAAATTGTCATACAGAATACATGGAACATTGGCAGAACAGCTACGACACGATCTTTAACATCGAGTTCTAATAATTTTGAAATGGAGTCCGCATTTGAAACCAAGTTCCGATGCGTTAACATTGCACCCTTTGGTTTCCCGGTTGTTCCTGATGTGTATAGAA
>NZ_JBFUIB010001079.1:0-722 GCF_056402095.1 Peribacillus sp. P4_C12 | reverse complement strand
CACAAGCATTGTTGAATCGGTATCCTATACAGGGCATGTATCTAAAAACGGTGGCTTTCACTTTTTAGCTTTAGGTAATTATTTATGGGAAAGTATGCTTCTAGTTTTCCTTATTTTACTGTTGATACTTGTTTTATCGAACTTTCTATCCATCTTTTTAAAGAATACATTTACTATTTATATAGCTACAATCGCAATTTTTACAGTAGGATATGTAGTCAGCACCCAAATTCTAGAAGATTATTCCTACCTATCCCCTTTTACGTATCTTGATATTCCCAAAGTGGTTAACGGGGAGTTAACAATGGTTTTGAATCAACCCGGCATACAGGTTAAAACTGGATGTATTGTCCTTATTGTTTCAACTGTCATCGTGTTAATAACAGGGTACCTATCATTTTATTTGAAAACCCGGACTCACCGTCCATTAAAAATAGGAAGAAGAAGTAAAGACTTATCAAATAAATTGAAGGTATAAGGAAATAAATTTAATGTTCTCAATTCTTATGGAGATATAAAAAAGACAATTGAAAATGTTAATCCATTTAATCTATTGCTTTCATTTCCAACATGCTATTTTGTTTTCACTAAAAAGTTTAACGGAACTGAAAGTGAAATTTACCCTACAATAGCAAGTGTTTTAACAACAGAATAGGGAACAAAGTTTAATAACAAAAAATTGAAACGTAATTAATATTTTTTGCTGCATAGTTTCTCTGATC
>NZ_JBFUIB010001078.1:0-722 GCF_056402095.1 Peribacillus sp. P4_C12 | reverse complement strand
GAAAGTGCTGGAGCATCATTAATACCGTCTCCGACCATTGCCACCTTATGTCCTTCATTTTGTAATTTCTTTATGGCATCTACTATATCCTCCGGTAATAAATCTGAAAAACAACGAGTAACATTAGCTTCTGAAGCAATCATTTTTGCAGTTCCTTCATTATCTCCGGTCAACAATACAGTTTGGTTAATCCCACTTTGCTTTAATCCTTTTAAAGCTGAAACCGTTGTGTCACGTATTGTATCAGAAAATGCAATCATACCCATTACCTGATGATTTGTACCGATAATAACTACGGTTTTCCCATTACTTTGTATATCTTGAACATGTTTTTTTACTTCCTCTAAGGATACATTCATTTCTTCGAATAGTTTAAGATTCCAGCGTATAAGATATCTCCTTGAATGGTCGCTTGAACGCCGTTTCCTACGATACTTTTAAATAACTCACCAATTTTAGGCTGAATTCCTTTTTCATTGGCATATCCAACAATCGCTTTGGCTATTGGATGTGTTGAATAATCTTCTAATGTTAATGCAATTGAAAGTAATTCCTCTTCTGATACGTTTAACGGCTTGATTTCTGATACTTTAGGCTTTCCTTCAGTCAAAGTCCCTGTTTTATCAAATGCAGTAATGGTACCTGCTTTTTCTAAGAAAGTACCGCCTTTAATTAAGACTCCATTCTTCGCAGCGTTCCCAATAGCTGATACGATCGCAACA
>NZ_JBFUIB010001077.1:0-727 GCF_056402095.1 Peribacillus sp. P4_C12 | reverse complement strand
AGGATGATCCAACGAGCCCTCTTTCCTCAGATCCGAACGTGAGGAAGCGAATTTCAGTGTCAATTGGCGTTTTGGCCAGGATCCTTGCCAGTTCCAGCACAGCTGATACACCCGAAGCATCATCGTTTGCACCAGGGCCGCCCGGGACAGAATCATGATGGGCTCCAACAGTCACGATTTGACCATTATCCTTATTGGCTTTTGGTTTTAGGGAAGCGATGACATTGTAGGATGTTTTTTCGATTCTTTCARCTTTGCCCACTTCTAGAGTGGACGTGATTTGTTTAGTTTTAAGCTGTTCGACCAACTCTAACCCTTGGGCTTGGGTAATGGCTACAGCAGGTATATTTTGCCCCGCTGATACTTGTCCGAAATTATTTCCTGATGGTGAGTTGTTGTACATTAAAACGCCAACCGCTCCTTTACTTAGGACATTCTGAACCTTTTCAACAAAGGTAATGTCCCCACGTTCAACTAGTGCAATTTTCCCAGATACATTTTCTCCARCTTCCTCTGGCTTTGCTTTTCCAACATTAACAAGTTCGGCCGTTACCTTCCCGCTGATACTGCCGCTAATGGCACGCGGTGTTCCTCCTAAATCACTGTCACCAATTTTCACTTTTACATTTTGCACCGTATCATAGATGGGAAAAGGCTGAACCTTTGTTTCAAAACCAAGACTCTTAAACTGACTTTCTATGTATTTGACTGCACGGAGCTCCCCTTC
>NZ_JBFUIB010001076.1:0-728 GCF_056402095.1 Peribacillus sp. P4_C12 | reverse complement strand
CTTTTGCCTACTGTATATCCATACCAAAATATTGGTACGAACATTGTGTAAAGAAAGACGACAAAGGTTGAAATATTATCATCTTCCCATTGACCAGTGATCAAACCAAAAATTACCGCCAATGGAATGCCTATTATAATGCCATCTAGAACTTCTGCTAAAAATCGTTTCCAAAACCCTACTGAATTGCTCATAAATGTCCCTCCTGTTGAATTAGTTAAAATTAACTATTTTACCATATTAAAGGTAATTTAAATAGCTTTTAAAGAATTAAATATGGTTAAAATCCCTCTTTTATTACCAAACATCCGCTTAATTTATATTTAAAAGATTATTTTTTCTTTTTTTGAATATATTTTTGAGTTAGTATACCCACACCATATACGACTGAAATCATGCCAAAGTAAAAGAATATTTTAGAAACCCTTGCTTTACTAGTAAACTTAATGTATGAAAAAGTTGTATAAATAAAATCAATAGCATCTATTATTGATAAAATCAATTGCCCTTCACAGACCTCTTCATAGTTTCCATCCAATACATTAACCCTAACCAACAAACCATGTTTCCTGCCCGATTGTTAAATAACAGATAGTAAATTTTATTTTAAATATCTTATAACATTGTTTCTATAAATATTCCAAAATATCTTTATAAGCGATGTATTTGTTTCTTGTATTGGATGAACGAAGCTTTGAATTAGAATTGTTTTTATAAAAACCTTATCC
>NZ_JBFUIB010001075.1:0-729 GCF_056402095.1 Peribacillus sp. P4_C12 | reverse complement strand
GCAGCATACATTGCAGCAGCTACTTTGTATGCTTCTATGGCACGATATGGACGTAAAGGGCCAACAAAGAGAAATTTAGCAAAAGAACCAATCATACCAGAAATCTTTTCACCTGCCCTAAATTCCTTTCGTTCACCAAGAAGTAAGGACGGGCGAAATATATGTACAGAATTCAATTCTAGTTGTTGTAGTGTTCCTTCCACATCGCCTTTAACACGACTGTAGAAAAACTTGGATTTGGAATTGGCTCCCATGGCTGTTATGACGAGAAATTTCTCAACATTAGATGCTTTCGCCATTTTTGCCGCTTCAATAACAAGTTCATAATCAACTTTACGAAAAGCTTCTTTCGATTTGGCTTTCTTAATAGTTGTACCTAAACAAATAAAAACATCAGTGACATTGAATAAATCTGCATATCTGACTAAATTATCAAACTCCACAACATGGACTTCGCAATTAGGTTCTTTAGATTCTATTTCCCTTCTAGTTAGCAAGTGGATTTCCTTATAATTATTGCTGTTACTTAACTCTTTAACTAAATGGGTACCAACGACTCCAGTTGCACCTAAAATCAATGCAGTTTTTATTGTCATGATTTCCTTCTTTCCTTTATAAGCTACTAAATAGCAGCTATACTTTTATTTCATTTTTTCTTCCTAAAGAACTTTTTGAAAATCATAGAGTATTAGGATAGATGATTTACTTGATTAAAATCCTCAATAATCC
>NZ_JBFUIB010001074.1:0-732 GCF_056402095.1 Peribacillus sp. P4_C12 | reverse complement strand
ATTTTGGAACACATATTGAGCAAGCTCCAGGACTCCTGGCATCTTGACGACACCACCGGTCAACACGAAACCTCCCGGGACATCCTGGAAGCCAAGTCTCCTCAAATCATCTTGAATCAGCTCAAATATTTCGGTCACCCTTGCTTCAATAATATCTGAAAGCATTAACTGATTGCAGGGCAGCTGCTGGTCGCTGCCGATGATTGGTATTTGGAATACTTCATCTTCAGACGCGTCATCATAATAGGCATGTCCATGCTTAACTTTAATTTTTTCAGCTTCTTCCATCGTTGTCCTTAGAACGATGGAAAGATCTTTCGTAAGAGTCTCCCCGCCTATAGGAATCACAGACGTATATTGTAAATAGCCTTGTTCGAAAATTGCCAGAGTTGTAGAACCTCCGCCAATATCGACAAGTGCCACACCAAGTTCTTTTTCATCCTTGGATAATACAAGGGCACCTGCTGCTAAGGGCTGAAGAGCAATATCGGTTATTTCTAACCCAGCTCTTTCCACACACCTCAGAGTATTATGTAAGATTGTCCGCAGACCCGTGATTAATATCCCTCTCATTTCCAAACGAACACCTATCATGCCCCTTGGATCACTGATTTCATCAAGTTCATCAACCTTGTAATGGATCGGTACCACGTCGATAATTTCCCTGTCGGATGGTATCGTTATTAACTCCGCTGCTTCTCTAACACGGAAAACGTCATGCTCAGTAATCTC
>NZ_JBFUIB010001073.1:0-734 GCF_056402095.1 Peribacillus sp. P4_C12 | reverse complement strand
GATGTGAAGGCTGTATCCTTCGTTGGTTCTCAACCTGTGGCTGAGTATATATACAAAACTGCAGCAGCTAACGGCAAACGTGTACAAGCTCTTGCAGGGGCAAAAAATCATTCGATCGTATTAAAAGATGCGGACCTTAGTTCTGCAGCGAAAGAAATTACAAATGCTGCCTTCGGTTCAGCCGGTGAACGATGCATGGCGGCGGCTGTTGTTGTCGTGGAAGAAGACGTTGCAGATGAGCTCGTTAAAAGACTGCTTCAAGCGGCTAATGTTATTACTATTGGCAATGGTCTGGAAGAAGGTGTTTTCCTTGGTCCCGTTATTCGTGAAGGACATAAAGAGCGGACACTCGGCTACATTCAATCCGGTGTAGAGCAGGGAGCGACACTTATTCGTGACGGACGTGAAGACGATGCAGCAAACGGCCAAGGTTATTTTGTTGGCCCAACGATTTTTGACAATGTGACACAGGAAATGAAAATCTGGCAGGATGAAATCTTCGCACCGGTTCTTTCTGTTGTACGCGTAAAAGACTTGACAGAAGCGATTAATGTTGCTAATGCATCGCCATTCGCAAATGGTGCATGCCTGTACACCAATAGCGCTAAAGCCATTCGTGAATTCCGTGAAGAAATTGATGCAGGTATGCTTGGGGTCAATCTTGGAGTACCTGCACCAATGGCATTCTTCCCATTCTCAGGTTATAAGAAATCCTTCTATGGCGATCTCCATGC
>NZ_JBFUIB010001072.1:0-734 GCF_056402095.1 Peribacillus sp. P4_C12 | reverse complement strand
AATGGCGGTCCCGACRGGAATCGAACCCGCGATCTCCTGCGTGACAGGCAGGCATGTTAACCGCTACACCACGGGACCTAATAATTGCGGGGACAGGATTTGAACCTGCGACCTTCGGGTTATGAGCCCGACGAGCTACCGGACTGCTCCACCCCGCGACGGTAATAATGAAACGATTTTGCATCAAGTTTTCGTGTAGATTGTTTCATCCGCTTCCTCTATGTAAAGGTTGTTTCAAAACAACTTGCTGCTTTTAAAGAAATGGAGGAGGTAGAGGGATTCGAACCCCCGCGGGATTTGACTCCCCTGTCGGTTTTCAAGACCGATCCCTTCAGCCGAACTTGGGTATACCTCCGTGGCTAAAAAAATTACATGGTGGACCTTGTAGGACTCGAACCTACGACCGGACGGTTATGAGCCGTCTGCTCTAACCAGCTGAGCTAAAGGTCCTTATATTTATTGGTAGCGGCGGAGGGGATCGAACCCCCGACCTCACGGGTATGAACCGTACGCTCTAGCCAGCTGAGCTACACCGCCAATATAATATAAGTTTTTGATGAAAAATGGTGGAGCCTAGCGGGATCGAACCGCTGACCTCCTGCGTGCAAGGCAGGCGCTCTCCCAGCTGAGCTAAGGCCCCATTCATTAGAAATCACGTGGTCGGGAAGACAGGATTCGAACCTGCGACCCCTTGGTCCCAAACCAAGTGCTCTACCAAGCTGAGCTACTTCCCG
>NZ_JBFUIB010001071.1:0-738 GCF_056402095.1 Peribacillus sp. P4_C12 | reverse complement strand
AAGAAAGCTTCGATTCCTTCTTGTGCATCAGCTTGCTTTCCGGTCCAATGAAGCATTTTCGATTCTATTTTATGTGGAGCAAATCATCCAGTTGAATCACATAAAATAGAATCGAAAATGCTTCATTGGACCGGAAAGCAAGCTGATGCACAAGAAGGAATCGAAGCTTTCTTAGAAAAACGGAAAGCTGAATTTACAATGAAGAGCAGCTCTGATATGCCGCCGTTTTACCCGTGGGGTCTGGATCGAACATACGAATCAGATAAAAAATAAATGATTAATTCTGTATTGAAATTATACTTAGGAACTGTGTGAGAATTTTTACTTTTCGGATAAATTAGGGTTTCTTTTCTTAGTGTGTTATACTGTGTTTACCATTTACTAAACTTGTTTCATATTCCCCTATTCCTTGTGAATAGGGGTTTTTTTATTTTCAAAAAAAGATATTCTATAAAGAGTATCTTTATTCGAAAAAAAACAGACTCTACAAGTAGAGTCCGTTATATATTGTATTTAAAATTATGCTTTTTGAACGTTAGTAGCTTGGGGTCCACGTTGACCTTGCTCAACTTCAAAAGTAACTTCTTGACCTTCGTCTAATGATTTGAATCCTTCGCTTTGAATAGCTGAGAAATGTACGAATACATCGTCTCCGTTTTCGCGTTCGATGAAGCCAAATCCTTTTTCTGCGTTAAACCATTTCACTTTACCTTGTTCCATTGTTGTTGCCTCCTAGTG
>NZ_JBFUIB010001070.1:0-741 GCF_056402095.1 Peribacillus sp. P4_C12 | reverse complement strand
CTTTAGTACTACAAAGCGCAGGCCAGAATTGGATTGCAGGAATTATTGACCTTGGAGCCTTTATTGGAATGACAACGGTCATCTTGGTTATGTTATATGGACAAACTCGTATCATGTTTGCAATGTCACGTGATGGATTGATGCCTAAATCTTTATCAAAACTTCATAAGAAATATAATACGCCTTATGCGGCATCATGGATGTTTGGTATAATTGCAGCCTTACTAGGAGCCTTTGTACCACTTGGTGAATTGGCTGAATTAGTTAATATTGGAACATTAACAGCGTTTACGATGATATCGGTAGCGGTAATCGTTTTACGTAAAACAAGACCAGATATGAAACGTGCATTCTATTGTCCGGCCGTACCGCTTGTGCCAGGTTTAGCCATCGTTTTTTGTGTATTCCTTATGTTACAACTAGGTAGCCATACATGGATACGCTTCTTAATTTGGATGGCTATTGGTATCGTGATTTACTTTGTTTATTCTCGAAAACATTCCAACCTTAATCAGCAGGAAAAATAATAATTTTAAAAAACACTCATCGGAGTGTTTTTTTGTTTAACTCTAAATTAAAGGTGGATAAAGTCAAAGTAGTTTAAGACTAATATGCAGTGTTATGGTTGAAATAAAAGAGGCAAGTATATATTGAAGCTTGAACAACAATGATTAAGCTATTTTAAATGGAGTTGAAGGTAATCAGTAATAGACAATATGTTGGATTTTAAAAGTAAATAGG
>NZ_JBFUIB010001069.1:0-742 GCF_056402095.1 Peribacillus sp. P4_C12 | reverse complement strand
GCTCCACACAGGAGATTTAGCGGTGATGGACGAAAACGGTTATTGCAAGATTACTGGCCGACTGAAAGATATGATTATTCGCGGTGGGGAAAATATATACCCGCGCGAGATAGAAGAATTTCTCTATCAGCATCCTGCTATAGTCGATGTCCAAATCCTTGGTGTTCCCGATCAGAAGTATGGGGAAGAGGTAGCGGCATGGGTCATTTTGAAAGCAGGAGAAACCTTGACGGAGGAAGAATTGAGAGCGTATTGCAAAGGGAAAATATCTTTTCACAAAATTCCTCGATACATTCAATTTACTGATGGATATCCAATGACTGCATCTGGGAAAATTCAAAAGTATAAGCTTCGGGAGCAAACTCTTGAACTATTAACGGAACGTACCAAATAAGGGGGATATCGAATGATTCGAAAAATTCTTATCGCAAACAGAGGAGAAATTGCATCACGTGTAATCCGTACGTGCAAGAATTTGGGAATTAGTACCGTCGCTGTCTATTCCGAGGCAGATTCGGAAGCACCATTTGTAGGACATGCGGATGAGGCCTATTTATTGGGAGGGTCCAGAGTTCAGGAAAGCTATTTAAACGTCAAGAAGATTTTAGAAATAGCTAAAGAAACCGGTGTAGATGCCATCCATCCAGGATACGGATTTCTAAGTGAAAATGCAGATTTCGCTCGCTCATGTGAAGATGCTGGATTGATTTTCATTGGACCCAAACCTGAAGTTATCCAGCAG
>NZ_JBFUIB010001068.1:0-743 GCF_056402095.1 Peribacillus sp. P4_C12 | reverse complement strand
CTACTTCACCGTTCGAAATCGGGTTCTTCTCGTCATCCAAAATTAAACATTCCACAAGAGGGAAAGGATGTCCCACTGAACGTTCCTTCCGGCGAATGTCACCTGGTTTAATGTTCAGTGTAATCGCACTTTCAGTCGAACCGTAAAATTCGTTCAAATCGGCATTTTTGAAAAATTCCAGAATATCCAGTTTTGTTTGTGTCGGCAGCGGCGAGCCTGCTGAAACCAACACACGCATAGGGGAGATGTCATGCTTTGCTTTTATTTCTTCCTTCGTGTTGATCAGGAAATTGTACATCGTTGGTGCAAGGAACGTGTTTGTTATCTGGTATCGCTCAATGTCTTCAAGCACATGTTCTGCATTAAATGATTCATGAATGACAAGGGTGCCACCCACGAGCAGCTGCATGACAAGAAAAATCCAAGGGGCTGCATGATAAATGGGCCCTGCAACAAGGTGAATATCTGATTCGCCAATCTTGTATTCATAAGCTGCCGCCATTCCTGTCAGTATTCGGGACCGATGGGAAATGACCACTCCTTTTGGCTTTCCGGTCGTACCGGAAGTGTAGCCCAAATAGAAAGTATCTTTCTCATGAACCTCAATGTCCGGTTCCGCATCACAGCCTGAAGTAAGAAAATCTACATACCCTTCCATAATTTCATTGGACGCACCGCCCACTACCAGTACGGTGTCTAATTGAGAGTTTCTTGGGAGCAACTCTTGTGCAATACCTTCATAT
>NZ_JBFUIB010001067.1:0-744 GCF_056402095.1 Peribacillus sp. P4_C12 | reverse complement strand
CATTTCAAAGCTCTGTACGACGTTGGAGGTCAAGTTATAATGAGTAAGCATAACCCCCTTCATCTTCCCAGTGGTACCACCGGTGTATTGAATAACAGCAGTATCTTCAYAGGGATTTATACATTCAGGCGTTTTAATTGCTTCTCCAAATTCAATCATTGAACGAAGAGAATGAGAGTCATTTTGCTCGTCATCTGTATTAATGCAAGTTACAAAGTCATATATCCCTTTCGTTTCTTCAACTGTATTCGCAGCAGTTTGATCAAACACAATATATTTAGCATTTGAGTCTATTAAAATTTGCAATAGTTCTCTCGGTTTATACATTGGATTCAGCTGTACAACAATAAGCCCAAGCGCCTGAGCAGCGTAATAACTGACAATAAAATAAGGATGATTGGCCATCATCAGACCAATTCGTTCTCCTTTCACGAAACCCAACTCTTTCCATTTTCCTGCAAGTTTGTCTACCTGCAATTTCAGATTTTTATAGTCTATTAAATTGTCTTCAAAAATAATGGCTGTATGATCAGGAAACTTTTTGGCTGTTTTATCAAGTAGTGTATAGACGGATATTTCCGGTAGCTGTAAGAACTTCATTTTTTCTTCATACCATTGCTTCCATGGTTGAGTTACTGTTTTTCGCACCATTTATCCCTCCTCTTAGTAACAAATCTTCATATTTTTCCATTTTCGATTTATACTTATTTATCAATGCAACTTGCATGCCAAGACATATATAGG
>NZ_JBFUIB010001066.1:0-745 GCF_056402095.1 Peribacillus sp. P4_C12 | reverse complement strand
TTTCTGGGTTGGTGTCTGCTAAATCTATTACAACCCAGAAAAGTGGACAAATGATAAACCTGCGCTGAATAGCCCTGAGGATGCAATTATCTATGAAATTCATATCAGGGATTTATCGATTCATCCTGAAAGTGGAATTCAAAATAAAGGGAAATTTTTAGGAGTAACGGAAATGGGTACCAAGGGTCCTGAAGGAGTTAAAACTGGTCTCGATCATATTAAGGATTTGGGTGTGACTCATGTACAATTTATCCCCATTTTTGATTTCGCTACTGTCAATGAATTGAAATTAAATGAACCTCAATATAATTGGGGATACGACCCAAAGAATTATAATGCACCAGAAGGGTCTTATTCGACTGACCCCTTTCAACCAAAGCTCAGAATTCGTGAGGCGAAGCAGATGATCCAAGCATTACATGATAAGGGATTACGTGTAATTATGGATGTAGTTTACAATCACGTATATTCGGTGGATGATTCTAGCTTTAACAAACTTGTACCTAACTATTTTTTTCGCTTTAACGAGGACGGCACACTATCCAATGGTACCGGCGTAGGAAACGATACAGCGTCCGAACATAAAATGATGCGTAAATTTATCGTTGAATCTGTAATCTATTGGGTGAAAGAGTTTAACCTCGACGGCTTTCGTTTTGATTTAATGGGGATTCATGATGTGGAAACGATGAATGAAGTGAAAAAAGCTATTGATGAAATTGATCCGACTATTATTGTTTTAGGA
>NZ_JBFUIB010001065.1:0-745 GCF_056402095.1 Peribacillus sp. P4_C12 | reverse complement strand
TTTTATATATAGACTCTTACAATTAATAGTAATTTACATTTGCAAATGCTCGTCAGGGGTCTATAATATTAGATATCAGATTTGATAGGAGTGACTAGCTATGCTTTCAAACATTGGTTTTCCTGGTTTAATTCTAATCTTTCTTTTAGCATTAATTGTCTTTGGGCCGAAAAAACTTCCTCAAATCGGACGCGCTGTAGGTACATCGCTTCGAGAGTTTAAGGATGCAACAAAGGGAATAACAGATGAAATTCAAGAGGAATTTAAAGAAGACGTTCAAGCTGCGAGAAAAGAATCGGTAAAATAAAAAACAATGAAAAAGACGCCTGCACGCAGCAGGCGTCTTTGATGCGTTTGAGGCGGGAACCGTCAGGCCACATCCCGACGTTTAGCTTAAAAAGCATGTTCTTCGACTTACACAAATTAGCTCATCGCTTTATTAATATAACATTTATCCTTAATTATTTCAAGAGAATTATTGAAACTCCTTAAAGAAATTTCATTGTTGTAAGTTGTTAGTGTAAAACCGCTTCTTTTCTGAATTTGGGTATAAATTAATAAAAAACCATGTAATTTTATCCTACTAACCCGTGTTGATGTTTTACAATTAAATATTCTACCGAGGAAACTTGTCAAATATAAAATTTAATATCTATATTCTTTGTTGGCAAAAAATAGGCATAAGCCTTCTTGTAAAGATACTACACTCCTTTTTGCATCATCTTTTAGACGACCTCTCTCCTAT
>NZ_JBFUIB010001064.1:0-747 GCF_056402095.1 Peribacillus sp. P4_C12 | reverse complement strand
GTGCGGGGACTTGGCTGAATGAAAGTTTAAAATAAATAGACTTTAGATAGAAGGTTTATAAACATGACTGAATCACTATTAGGCAATAGAAATATTAATCAGCTTGCATTTGTTGTAAAAGATATTGAATCTGCTAATGTAGCTTTTACAAAATTGTTAGGCATTAAGAAGGTTGAACCATTTCTAACTGGTGACAGTACTGTTTCGAAAGTGATTTTTAAAGGTGAACCAACAGATTCAAAATCTAAACTGGCTTTTCTTAATACACCAACCGTCCAATTCGAACTCATAGAACCGGATAAAAATCCAGGAACAATGCGTGAGTTTTTGGATACAGTAGGTGAAGGAATTCATCATATTGCTTTTGATGTTGACTCTATCCAAAAGAGGCTTCCTGTGATGGAGAAAAGTGGATACCCAGTATTGCAAACAGGTGARTTTACCTCGAGTGACGGCCGGTACGTGTATGTAGATACACTAGATGATCATAAAACGTTAGTTGAACTGCTTGAGAGTGCAGAACCGAGGCAAACAGAATGGGAAAAACCGGAGGATGACAGCGTTCAGCCGCTTTTAGGGACTAACAAAGTAGACCAGCTTGCAATTGTCGTTAAAGACCTTGATGCAGCTGCGGATGCCTACTGTAGATTGCTAGATATGGAAAAACCGTCGATCATTCACTCTGGTTCCCCTGAGGTAACAAATGTGATTTACAAAGGAAAGCCTACTGAAGGAAAATCAAGATAT
>NZ_JBFUIB010001063.1:0-748 GCF_056402095.1 Peribacillus sp. P4_C12 | reverse complement strand
GCAGCCGCTATCTTCACTGCTGGGTATGACGATAAACCAGGTGTGAAATAAAAGGAATAAAAAATCCTTTCTTATAATTCCCAAAAAAGGGGACAGCAAATTAAATTTGCCGTCCCCTTTTTTGCGCCCCCTCATCAATACAAGCAAATAAAAGCACTTTCGAAGTTCTACTATATATATGAGAATGGCAGTGACTACACATACTATTTGGCAAAAAAAACAAAACTGAAAAAGCGATTTAATTTTTTAGCGAGCTTCGTTAATTTAAATTATCCATTTTTATACAGTTGGTATCATTAACGAATTGGCTCTGGCAAGAATAATTGTATTTGACTGTACAGCGTTAAACACGAGACTGCAAATAATCCACCGCTTCTTTAAGCCTTTTTTCAAATAATAAGCTGGATCACCTCGCAAGCCGTTTTTTTCTTTTTTTATTAAATATAAAAAAACACCTCCATTGATTCCATACATATTGGAGTATGCCAACCAAGGAAGTGTTTTTCATATTTTATACAGCGTTCTTTTTTTCCGATTGAGATGCCATGTTGTTCTCCTCTATTGATCTCAAGTCATCGTTTACTTTCTGTCCTTGTTCCAAATATTCTGTTTGGAATCCACTCTTTATTGCCCAACTATAAAACACAAGAGATAAACATGTAATTAAAACCATATCCCAACCAAATGGAATTACGTTTAGTCCACCAAACTTTTCACTTCCTAAGTATGAAATGGTCATCATACATAG
>NZ_JBFUIB010001062.1:0-750 GCF_056402095.1 Peribacillus sp. P4_C12 | reverse complement strand
TCCAAAATGCATGTTCCTCAGACAATCTTTCTACTGAATCTGAAAATGGTAGGTACCAACTTGGGTCATTAGCATTTGCCAACAACTGATCCGATAAAACATCTTTTGCATGAACCATAACAAACACTCCTAATTTTTATATACTGTTTTTTCTAAATCTTTAAACAATGTCATCTTAATTWWATTCTACATAGTATATTGATTGTCCTGTTAAGCTAACCTGCCCCTTCGTATTATAAGGTCAGCCAGAAAATATTTCTGGTTGAACAATTTTTATATCGATATATGATAACGGTAGCCGAGGTAGAACGTTCCTGCCCGTGGGGCTTGGACCCCGTCAACTAAACAGTTYGCCCCCTCTTGTASAAACATGATTAGGCTGRTTGGGACGTAGATCTCGTATAACAAGCGAAGCTGTGACACTGCAAGGARAAATAGAGGTGCCKGTAATCCACTAGATTAGGAGGAGATTTAGAATGAATCCAGTCGTTGGTCTGGATATTTCAAAAGGGGAAAGTCAGGTTCAAGCCTTTTTGGATAAAGGTATACCTTATCAAACATGCCTATCAAGAAAACGAAACAATTTTAAACACAAAAAACGTTATTCTTTGAGTAAAATACTCGAAAAGGATGACGTTTTTTCATGGTCCTCTCGCTTTGAATTTAATAAATCATCTTGTTCGTTAACGAGAGGACCATGAAAAAACGTCATCCTTTTCGAGTATTTTACTCAAAGAATAACGTTTTTTG
>NZ_JBFUIB010001061.1:0-761 GCF_056402095.1 Peribacillus sp. P4_C12 | reverse complement strand
GTATTGACTTCTTCTGATGAGCTTTCTGTTGTATTGACTTCTTCTGATGAGCTTTCTGTTGTATTGACTTCTTCTGATGAGCTTTCTGTTGTATTGACTTCTTCTGATGAGCTTTCTGTTGTATTGACTTCTTCTGATGAGCTTTCTGTTGTACTGCCTTCTTCTGATGAGCTTTCTGTTGTACCACTTTCGTATGATGAGCTTTCAGCTGTACCACTTTCGTATGATGAGCTTTCAGCTGTACTACTTTCGTATGATGAGCTTTCAGCTGTACCACTTTCGTATGATGAGCTTTCAGCTGTACCACTTTCGTATGATGAGCTCTCTGTTGTATCACTTTCGTATGATGAGCTTTCAGTTGTATCACTTTCGTATGATGAGCTTTCAGTTGTATCACTTTCGTATGATGAGCTTTCAGCTGTACCACTTTCGTATGATGAGCTCTCTGTTGAATTATTGTTTTCTGATGAGCCCTTATTTGAATTACTGTCTTCTGATGAGCCCTTATTTGAATTATTGTTTTCTGATGAGTTCTGATTTGAATTACTGTTTTCTGATGATCCTGTATTTGAACTATTTTCATCCTCATCCTTTGCTAAGGACAAAACTTTGATTTGTTCGGTAGCAAAGGATGAGGATGAAAATAGTTCAAATACAGGATCATCAGAAAACAGTAATTCAAATCAGAACTCATCAGAAAACAATAATTCAAATAAGGGCTCATCAGAAGACAGTAATTCAAATAAGGGCTCATCAGAAAA
>NZ_JBFUIB010001060.1:0-762 GCF_056402095.1 Peribacillus sp. P4_C12 | reverse complement strand
CATTCCTCCCGTTTGATTCCATGTCACAATCCCACGAAAGGTCAGTCCTTTTACCTTCAAACCAGTTTCTTCAATAATTTCTCGTTCCATCGACTCATCGATTGTTTCACCTGGTTCAATTTTCCCGCCTACACCATTCCATTTATGTTTATTTGGCTCTTTTTTGCGAAAAAGCATTAAGACTTCATTTTTGCCAGATTTTTTTCGAGTAATAAAACAAATATTGTATATAATCTCCATAGCGATTTCCTTTCTATAGCGCACAATATTCGCATCTGCTATATAATTACTTTATACTTAAATAGCGAACCTCTGGGAAGGAGAATTTGTATGAAACTAACAATTTCCGAACAAGCTGCTAAGTGGTATAGCGATGAGTTAGAGCTTCAGGAAGGCTCTCATTTGCGCTTTTATGTAAGATATGGAGGACATAGTTCCCTTCAAAGCGGCTTTTCATTAGGTATCATGATAGAAGAACCTGAAGCTGTGGCAGCGGCAACTACATTGAATAAGATTACTTTCTATGTGGAAGAAAAAGATATCTGGTACTTCGATGGTCACGATTTACTTATCACCTTTAATGAAAAACTAACTGAGCCTGAATTTCATTACGAAAAAAGTGCTTAATACATGCAGCAGCGGTGTAGACTGCTGTTGCAAAATTCCCTATTCAATTGACCAGCCTTTCTTTAATATCCTCGGCTTTAAGAATTTCCTTTTGCCTAGCCCCCAATAGATCAAAATGAGAATAACCATCCTTCC
>NZ_JBFUIB010001059.1:0-762 GCF_056402095.1 Peribacillus sp. P4_C12 | reverse complement strand
TTCTATTCCTGTATGTTATGGGGGGGAATATGGACCGGATTTGGAATATGTAGCTCGTTATAATAATTTAACTACTGCTGAAGTCATCCATATTCATTCAAATGGTGAGTACTTAGCCTATATGATTGGATTTGCTCCAGGTTTTCCGTTTCTCGGTGGACTATCAGAAAAAATTGCAACGCCTAGACGATCCTCTCCTAGAATGACGATACCAACAGGAGCAGTTGGAATTGCAGGTATGCAAACGGGTGTATATCCAATATCTACGCCTGGAGGGTGGCAATTAATTGGACAAACGCCAACCAAACTCTTTTTACCAAATGTAAATCCTCCTAGCCTATTACAAGCAGGAGACATTGTGAAATTCCATCCAATTTCTAATCAAGAGTATAATGAAATTATTCTTAAGGAGGGGTTACAGTGAGCCTGCGTGTAATCAAACCGGGATTATTAACTAGTATTCAGGATCTTGGAAGAAAAGGATTTCAGCAACATGGAGTGATTGTAAGCGGCGCAATGGATGCATATTCCCTACGAATTGCCAATATGTTAGTTGGCAATAAAGAAGGTGAAGCGGCCCTGGAAATTACGTTAATGGGGCCGACTCTTAAAATAGAAAAAAATTGCTTGATCGCGATAACAGGTGGAAATTTATCACCTACTATAGACAGTCAGGCTGTTCCAATGTGGAAGCCTGTTTATGTAAAAAAAGGCACGATTCTTCGATTCGCGGGATGTAAATCAGGTTGTAGAACTTATTTG
>NZ_JBFUIB010001058.1:0-764 GCF_056402095.1 Peribacillus sp. P4_C12 | reverse complement strand
CCATCACAGATGGAGTTCTTTTTATTCGTTTTCGTTGTATACCGGGTTTAGTTAACACTACTTATATAACTTCACTATTCGGGGAATCATGTAAAATATGTATTTGTAATGGTTTCACAGTGGATACTACCGTTCGATTGGATTCTTATTCTCATCAAGGGTAAAGCCTTCACCTAATACGTCATGCACTTCACTTACAGATACAAAAGCATGAGGGTCCACTGAAGTGATGGCATTTTTCAAGCGAACGAGCTCATTTTTACCTACAACACAATATAGAACTTCTCGATCAGTTCTTGTATATGATCCATACCCTCTTAAGACTGTTACTCCCCGCTCCATATCTTTCATGATTTTATCAGCAATTTCCTCATTTTTCTCCCTGATAATCATTGCTCCTCTAGCCGCATAGGCTCCTTCCTGCATAAAGTCGATAACCCGCGCACCGATGAATACCGCCACTAGGGTATACATCGCTTCCCTGTAATCCAAGTAGGTGAGAATGGATAGGCCAATAACAACGGCATCAAAAATAAACATGGTCCGGCCCATGCCCATTCCTAAATAACGATGGGCAAATCGGGCAATAATATCAACGCCGCCAGTTGTCCCGCCATAACGGAAGATGATACCTAGCCCAACACCAACAAAGACCCCGGCAAACAATGCCACCAGCATCAAATCATTCCCGAGATTTATTTCGATTTGATATCTTTCGAATACCCATAGCCAAACGGATAAACCAACTGTTCCAATGATTGTAT
>NZ_JBFUIB010001057.1:0-765 GCF_056402095.1 Peribacillus sp. P4_C12 | reverse complement strand
GGTCATAGTTATGGTTCTTAAAGACATACTCCATTCCACCCAAAATTTCAGTATAGTAATGGTTTTCTCTAAAAATAGGGGCAAGAGAATCATCAAATGTAGGAATTACGACACCTATAATATTTGATTTTTTCTTGGACAAGCTGATTGCAGTGAAATCAGGTTGATAATTAAGCTCTTTAATTGCTTTCAATACTTTTTCTTTTGTTTCTTCCGAAGTTTTGTTTATACCGTTAACTATATTAGAAACGGTTGTACGTGATACGCCTGTATATGCTGCTACATCGCGAATAGTAACTTTTTTTTCCATAATCCCTCCGTTGACCGGTTAACTTAATATAAATTATAAAGATAGGTTGGTTCTAATGCAACACAAAGAACTGGTTAGATTTAATTTTCTAAATAAATTAAATTTTCTTAATCTTTCCTTTACAAAAAAGCAATTAGATGTTAATTTTATTAAGAAATATTTTCAATACAAAAAAAACAAGAAAGGTTAACCGGTCAACAAACAAAAAAGTAAATGGTGAGCCTGATAACAGATGGGACAAGTTTGAGCCTCTTGTATCAAGTGAACCGGTCAACAAAAATGAAGTTAATGTTTTTTGCAAGATTTTGTAAGGGTGGATGGGAAACAATTATCCCCGGATGTCTATTTAAGGCTTGCACATCGTAATAATTGAGTGTTAGTAGGATAGCAGAAATTTATCATCCTAATTGGCATCCACCTAAAAAAATGGGAGGATAAAAGAAATGGAAAAGCAC
>NZ_JBFUIB010001056.1:0-767 GCF_056402095.1 Peribacillus sp. P4_C12 | reverse complement strand
TTCATAAGGTAACTATGGAAAAAAAACAAATTAATTTTGAACAAACTATTGATGAAGACCTTGTTTTTTATATAGATTTACAACAAATTCATCAGGTGCTTCTTAACTTAGTATTAAATTCTATTCAAGCGGTAGAAGAAACAAAGCATAAAACTATTAAAATTACAATTGATAAAATGAACGAAAAAACAGGACGGATTATCATAGCTGACACGGGCAAGGGGATGAAACAGGAGGAACAAAACCACATCTTTGAACCTTTCTTCACCAATAAAGAAAAAGGGGTCGGATTAGGACTTACGTTATCATACAGACTAATTAAAGAAAATAATGGGGATATTTATGTGAAAAGTTATCTTAATTCAGGAACAAAATTCGTCATCTTATTACCTTTATCTGAAGAACAAGAAGCCATTTTGAGTTAATAATGTTATTAAATCTTTTGTTATGATCATAAAAGGAGGAACAGAAATATGAAGCCACATGTGTTAGTGATCGATGACGAACCTGCAATTTGTACAGCTCTTAGCTTTGCATTAGAAGACGATTATCAAGTTGTCACTACTACAGATCCAGATGAAGGTCTTCGACATATTGAACAGATTTCAGTTGATATTGTTCTACTTGATTTGCGGATTGGAAGTATAAGTGGATTAGATATTCTTCAAAAAATTAAACACAGGTCCCCCAATGTTACTGTAATCATGATGACGGCCTATTCATCTATTGATACTTCCATTGAGGCAATAAAAAATGGGGCCTATTAC
>NZ_JBFUIB010001055.1:0-768 GCF_056402095.1 Peribacillus sp. P4_C12 | reverse complement strand
AAAACATGGTGCGCCCGGCGGGAGTCGAACCTACAACCTTCTGATTCGTAGTCAGATGCTCTATCCAATTGAGCTACGGGCGCATATTAAGATGGTGCCGAGGACCGGAATCGAACCGGTACGGTAGTCACCTACCGCAGGATTTTAAGTCCTGTGCGTCTGCCAGTTCCGCCACCCCGGCACATACGAAAAGTGGAGCGGAAGACGGGATTCGAACCCGCGACCCCAACCTTGGCAAGGTTGTATTCTACCACTGAACTACTTCCGCATGAAAGATGYGGGTGAAGGGACTTGAACCCCCACGCCTTGCGGCGCCAGATCCTAAGTCTGGTGCGTCTGCCAATTCCGCCACACCCGCATAATATAATGGTGAGCCATGAAGGATTCGAACCTTCGACCCTCTGATTAAAAGTCAGATGCTCTACCAACTGAGCTAATGGCTCGTACGTTTAATACTAAAAGATGGTGCCGGCAAGAGGACTTGAACCCCCAACCTACTGATTACAAGTCAGTTGCTCTACCAGTTGAGCTACACCGGCAGGTGTAAAAATGGTGGAGGATGACGGGATCGAACCGCCGACCCTCTGCTTGTAAGGCAGATGCTCTCCCAGCTGAGCTAATCCTCCATATGTGTAACTGCTTGGCGGCGTCCTACTCTCACAGGGGGAAACCCCCAACTACCATCGGCGCTGAAGAGCTTAACTGCCGTGTTCGGAATGGGAACGGGTGTGACCTCTTCGCTATCGCCACCAAACAATGTTAACATAT
>NZ_JBFUIB010001054.1:0-769 GCF_056402095.1 Peribacillus sp. P4_C12 | reverse complement strand
GTTCCAGCCCCAATGTAGATGAGTCTTCCTCCTTTCATTAACGATTCATAAGCAAAGTCAACTGCCGTTTTAATCTCTGGTAAAACCTCTTGTACGGCTACTGCCACTTTTAAATCTTCGTTGTTAATCGCAGAAATAATTTCCAGTGTATTTACACTGTCGATGTTCATGGTCCCTTCATTGCGTAATTCAGTCGTTAATGAGCGCAGTTGTTCTTCCATAGACAAATAAATCCTCCTATTATCAATCACTTAAATATAATTTCAAATTATACTTAACAATCTTGAAATTATATTTCATATTATATTCAATGGTAGCGCCTTCATTACTAAACTGCAAGATTTTTTTTGCAACTTTGGGATTATATTACTTTTTTGCAACCTAAATTCAGACAATGATTCTATTAATCTCCAAATAAAACTTACCACGTCATATTAGTATGTAGCATAACAGTCGTAATATGGATTCTTAAAGGATGAACCTAATAGCACAGTATCCACCCTTATAAATGAATCGGAATTTCCTTATATGGTAGACGCAGTTATTAGATAGTCATTTTCATTCCTTTAAAAAAAGAATAAAATCTTTTACCTTTTCAAATAATAATTAACAAATAATAAGGGAGGGATTTTTGTGGATGTTAATCGTGTAAAACAGATTCTTTCTTCACCATCTGACATTGAGGTTAGATATAATGGCACTTCAGTTTGGATTGATAATATAAATGAAGATGGAAGAACAGCTACTGTACATCTAAGAGGGCCATTAG
>NZ_JBFUIB010001053.1:0-771 GCF_056402095.1 Peribacillus sp. P4_C12 | reverse complement strand
GTATATGGCGAATATTTGACTGTAGGGGTGCCAATAAAAGATCATGAAGGTGCCATTATTGGTTTTTTAGGTATTGATGTGAGTGCAGAGGATATTAATACAATAAACGGAAAGGTATTAAAAAGCAGTATTGCCATCCTCGTTTATAATGGGGGCTTTGTTATTATGCTGTTAGTTACCTTTTTTGTGATTCAAAAATGGTATCAAAAAGAATTGAAACGGGAAGTGGGGGATACTGAGGATACGTATCAATCAGAATTTCAATCACTTATCGCTTCTGTCCGCTCATTAAGACATGATTTTTCAAATCATATTCAAGTTATACATGGACTTCTCAAGCTTGGTGAAAATGGTAAAGCATTAGATTATTCAACCGGTCTCTCAAAAGAAGTGCAATCGATTGAATCGATGAAATTGGATGTGAATCATCCTGGCTTATCTGTACTTTTAGAGACGAAAAAGCTCTCAGCCCAGAATTATAACATCGATATTACACTTGATGTTTCTCCTAACTCTTTCAACATGGTCAAAACAATTGACTTGATTAAAATGTTATCGAATGTAATCGACAATGCTATTGAGGCAACGACTGAATTACCTGAGCAAGAACGCCGAATGAATATAATCTGTAAAGCCAACGAAGAAAAGTATACGTTTGAGGTTACCAATACCGGACCAATGATTTCTACTATAGATCGGGAAAATATTTTTGTCAGCGGCTTTTCTACCAAAAAATCACAAAAGGGGAAGGTTAGAGGACAAGGCCTGTTT
>NZ_JBFUIB010001052.1:0-772 GCF_056402095.1 Peribacillus sp. P4_C12 | reverse complement strand
TTGCACTGGTAACAGCTGTTCCGGTTATTTTAGGATCTATTCTTCGCATTCCTCTTGGCTTTTACGCCAATCAGTTCGGGGCTAGGAAAATTTTCCTGATTAGCTTTATTTCGCTGTTATTCCCTGTTTATTATATCAGTATCGCGGACTCTCTTGCTGATTTGTTGATTGGAGGGCTTTTTCTTGGTATTGGGGGAGCCGTATTCTCTGTAGGAGTAACCTCTTTACCAAAGTATTATCCTAAGGAACGCCATGGCTTTATAAACGGAATTTACGGTGCAGGGAACCTCGGAACGGCTATATCAGCGTTTGCAGCACCTGTTGTAGCTACGAAGTTTGGCTGGTCTACAACCGTGCAGCTTTACCTTGTAATTTTGGCAGTCTTTATTGCAGGTAACTTCCTATTAGGAGATAAAAGGGAACTGAGAGTGAAAACACCGCTTTTAGAACAAATTAAGGGTGTCTACAAAAATGAAAAACTATGGCTGCTAAGCTTATTTTACTTTATAACATTCGGTTCTTTTGTTGCATTTACTATTTACCTGCCAAACTTTCTTGTAGCGAACTTTGGATTAGATAAAGTTGATGCCGGTATAAGGACAGCAGGCTTTATTGTCCTTGCTACTCTTATGAGACCAATTGGCGGGTGGCTTGCCGACCGCTTCCATTCTCTTATTCTGCTCATGTTTGTTTTTGGAGTTTATACGATTTCAGCAATGATCCTATCCTTTGCTCCATCTCTTGGCTGGTACACATTTGGCTGTTTAAGTAT
>NZ_JBFUIB010001051.1:0-774 GCF_056402095.1 Peribacillus sp. P4_C12 | reverse complement strand
AGCTTTATTAGCATATGTTGTTCTTTCCTGGAAATTTAAAGACAAGGTAAGTAGGAAGATTGAAGCGATTAGGAAAACCTGGTATGTCATTTTTATACTGGGAGCATTGATTTATTGGAGTTTCTATCCGAAAAGTATATTCATTGAGTGGAAGAACTTTTTGATTATGGCGATTGTGTTTGTTCTGGTGGATATGTTTGTGTTTTTGAGTATGTATATATCCAAAATCGGCGATAATGAACTGTCCTATGCCACAAGGGCTGTTGCGGAAAGTGACAAACTTTTAACGGACAACCGCGAAAAGGTAAAAAATATGTTTCACCTTTTGAAAAAAGAGGGAATTCCGGAGTATTATCAAACGAATAAGGAATACCTAGCTTACTTGAGTATTCTGCTTCAGGCCTATGCCGCTAAAGAGGGGATGAACGTGAAGATTCTCCCTTTTAAAACGGAACAGGACAAGCAATTGGTGCTAAATGGGCATCCGAACTTGAATGGCAGTATCATCCGTGCTACATTGGAAAGAGAAGATACGTATTATAACGATGAAGAAAAAATGGCATTGCAGCCTGTAAGTATTTTAATGGAACCTTATATCCTAAACGTTAAATCAGAAAGCTTCGTTTCAGAAGTGGATTGTTTATTAATAGCATTATTGATCATGATGTTTGATATGGTCATAAAACAAAAGCAAGGTGGTGAAGGATGAATGAGCATTTATGATAAAGCAGGCAGCGAGATTTCAGTTGCCGTAATCAAACCGCAGGTCAAGAT
>NZ_JBFUIB010001050.1:0-775 GCF_056402095.1 Peribacillus sp. P4_C12 | reverse complement strand
ATATTTTTTTCTTGCAGGGGAGACGGAAGATAAAGAAAAGGAGTACGTCCAACGAGTGCATGATGATGCTCAGCAAGTAGAAATGTTGCTTCTACCAACAGTGAAGGAGAGCATTGCTACATTAGAAAAAGAACAACAAACGGAAAATACCCAATTAGATTTAATGAGAAATACTTTAGCATACGGTACTAAAATGATTGAAAAAAATAAAGATGCAATCGCTTCCTATGAACAAGGAGATTGGCGACCCTTGGTGGACTACCAACTTTTTCAAAATCGGGCTGCCAACGGAGATATTGACACTGGACAATTGATAATAGAATATAAAACGGATTTAGGTCAATTTTCAATTGATGCCAGCATTGCTGAAAAAGAATGGCTGATTGAACATGATATTCGTCCGATTTTTTCCGGAGAATATGTTCGAACGATATTTTGGGATGAGGACCTAAAAAATGATGTGCTGAAAGCCAATCAAAAAATTGATAATAGTGGTCTTTATTCTCTTTATTACTTTTTTGAGAATTATTTATACTTTATATTAATACTTCCATTTTTATTTTTATTTGGTTCAGGATTGGCTGGGGAACGAGGAAAGAAGTATACCTTGAACTTTTTAAAAACTCAGCCTATTAAGGAGAGGGATATTTTAACGGGGAAAACGCTAACTGCAGCCATTCTTTCGATGGTAAGCTGTGCAGCATTATGCTTGCTTTTAGTTTTGGTAGGTACACTTTTTAATCGCTTCGGTGATTTGAACTATCCGGTTTTATAC
>NZ_JBFUIB010001049.1:0-777 GCF_056402095.1 Peribacillus sp. P4_C12 | reverse complement strand
CGTTGTAGCTGAAGGTGTTAATGAGCTGCACAAAACTTATGATGTTAGTGGACATGCGGAATTACTGGCTATCCGGCGTGCACAAGAGCAATTACAAACGAATGATCTATCAGGTTATACAATGTATGCAAGTGGGGAGCCTTGTCCGATGTGTCTAACGGCAATGTACTTTGCTGGAATCGAAAAGGTTTTTTATTGTGCTTCAGTTGAGAATGCGGTTGAAGTGGGATTAGGGAAATCTAAAATTATATATGAGGATTTACAAAAAACAAAAGCAGAACGCTCACTTTCGATGATACAAATGCCATTAAATGAAGGGCAAAAAAATCCAATGAAGCTTTGGAAGGAGAGAACGTAGTCTTGGGAAACTGTGGGTWTAATGATTCAGGAAACAAGTTTATATAAGTTTATTGATCTTCAGCAAACGGGCGCAWTTCTGAAGCAGGAATCGTGCTCTTTCTTTATGTAAAGGGCCAGATTGTATAAAAATATCTTAGATTATAGTTAATATTGAAAAAAGCAACAATTATACGAAACCAGCCTAACAAAAAAAGTAATTTACCTTTTTTTACCCAAGTTTAGATACCAAAAATCCCGCCAATCTGCAATCGACTAACGAGATTTTTAATTTTCTTCAATGTCCAATTACGTAGGACATCTCTGTATCATTTATTTCAGCAATTATATTAGGGTACAATCACATCTGTTTCAATCAATCGTGGATGAATCTTTTTCGCTTTTTCATATGTTTCAGCTGTGTTAACTGAGTATACATGC
>NZ_JBFUIB010001048.1:0-777 GCF_056402095.1 Peribacillus sp. P4_C12 | reverse complement strand
GGTAAAGATCTATTCGATGCTATTGCGGGTGGTAAACCAGTGGAATATGGCTTATACGTTCAGCTCATGGATCCTGCAGATGAAGCCCATCTTTCTTATGATCCTTTAGACGATACAAAAGTATGGGATAAGAAAGAATATCCTCTTATACCAGTAGGGAAAATGGTATTAAGTAAAAATCCTGATAATTATATGGAACAAGTAGAAAAAGTCGCCTTCTCCCCTTCAAATTTACTTGACGGTGCAGAATTATCTGATGATAAAATACTGCAGGGCCGAGCCAATGTTTATAATGATTCTCAAAGAAGAAGAATTGGGCCTGAATTTCGTAAAGTACCAGTCAATCAACAGCAAGACTGGACAACGGCTAACCAAATTACAAGTGGTGATGGAAGATATGTTGAAGGTAAACTAGAAAGAACTTCTATAACAAAGCATGATGATTTTGTGCAGGCTGGTGAATTCTATATGAAGTTAACTCCTATAGAAAAAGAACATCTTGTAGAAAATTTAGCCAGCGACTTGATAGTCATATCCGATGATATTAGAAAGAAAGTTATGGAGTATTTAAATAAGGTATCATCTGACTTGGCAAAAAGAATTGAGATACAACTAAAAAAACAATAAAGATATAAAAATTAAAATTTACTAAGGCCAATGAACTAACTGGTGCTTTACTTCAATAAGAGAGTTGCTTTGGCAGCTCTTTTTTTGTATGAAAATATATTCGTGAAAGGCCATACAAAATAAGCCCACCATATTCTAATTTTTTGAAGG
>NZ_JBFUIB010001047.1:0-779 GCF_056402095.1 Peribacillus sp. P4_C12 | reverse complement strand
TATAAAGGAGACTCATTTATCTGGACAGCTTTTATAAACACCATGCAAATTGATTTAAGTGATTTATTCCGTGGATACAGAACATTAACAAAAAAGTGAGCAGGTTTAAAATCAAGGATGTGAAAAGGTATCTACTTTAGTGACAGTTATAATTCAAATTGTTGTAGTGGGTTTTTCAAACTATTTTTCAATCCATGTTTTTAACCTTTGGCAAAAAGTTTTTAACAATAATGATAAAGTTTTAGAAAAAATAGAAGCAAAAGAACAGTAATAATAAAAAGTGACATTGACTCAAACAATTCAGCTATAAAAACAAAAGAATTTGAAATAAGAGTGGAGGAGTTGCTGAGGCAACCAATTCTTATGGAGGTGCAGGATAGTTAAAGCGTGCTGTTTGACCTTTTTTAACAAATGGGCGAGATTTTAAAAATGGTAGGAATTCTTTCTTAGTCTCTTCACACATATAAACATATATTTACCTTTGTTATCATAAAGCTTTATAAAAAAAGAATGAAATACAAATAAAGGGAAAAGGTACATTGATATCGTATAAAACATATGTAATTCGTTTTTTTACTAACTAGTCATTTGTTGCTTAAGCAACATCATTAATAGGAGTGAAGATAATGGAAGCGGCGGTAGAAAGTATTTTTACAAATGAAATGGTGGAATTGGCCGGGCGTTTTTTTCAAGTGAGTGCAGAGAGTCCAGTAAAACTTGGGGATGCAGAAAACTATGTATTTGAGGTTTACCGGGATGGAACACCATTCATCTTGAGA
>NZ_JBFUIB010001046.1:0-780 GCF_056402095.1 Peribacillus sp. P4_C12 | reverse complement strand
CCTATAAGTCTGTTCAAAACCTAATCGATAAGCATGGTGCTGGAAGTTCAGGATACGATCCAAAGCGAAAACCTTATGTTGTTTTTGATTGGGATCATACGAGCATCATGAATGATACGGAGGAGGCCCTCTTTCTTTATCAAATCGATCACTTGGCATATAACATGCAACCGGATGAGTTTTATGAAGTGATCAAAAAGAATGTGCCGAATGGACCCTTTTCACACGAGTTTAAAAACCTTCAAGGTGATGTGGTCACTCTCAAGGAAATTGCCGAGGATCTGAAGCGCGATTAYGAATTTCTTTATTCCAACTATAATGGGATGAATGGAAAAGAGCGGTTAGAAACGCTTCATTCAACTGATCAATTTAAAGATTTTAAAGCGAAAATGTACTTTCTGTATGAAGCCATTGGGGAAACATACGGTGTTGAAATCGGATATCCTTGGGTGCTTTATTTATTTGCTAACATGTCGACAGAAGAAGTTCAGCAGCTTGCAGAGGCTTCAAATGATTATAATTTAGGGGCGGAAATGGCATCGGTGACGCTTATAAGTCCTGGGGCCATGTTAGGAAAAGCCGGTACTGTTCTAGTTACCTATACAACAGGACTGCGTCTGGCCTCGGAAATCGCAAACTTAATGCATACTTTTATGGAGAATGGGATTGACGTTTATGTTATTTCGGCTTCGATGGAAGAGGTGGTGGAGGTATTTTCGTCAAATCCAAAATACGGCTACAACCTTCCAAAGGAAAATGTCTTTGGGATGAGATTAAAAA
>NZ_JBFUIB010001045.1:0-781 GCF_056402095.1 Peribacillus sp. P4_C12 | reverse complement strand
CGATATATGAGGGATGCTAAAATCACCCAAATCTATGAAGGGAYGCAAGAGATTCAGCGTCTTGTAATTGCCGGAAATCTGCTTAAAGCATAGAAAAAATTCAAAATTAACGAAAACAGGAATGTAATCTATTAAAAAGGGGTGAATGGGCTTGTCAAACGTGAAAGATATACTTGGGCATGAGTTAGAGCCTTACAGCATGGTAAAGGACGAATTAGTAGTAATTGCGAAAATTCCGTTAATTCACCGTCATTAAATAGTGTTTGATGAGAGTAGATATGAACCATGTATTATGAAGATTTACAAGTGGGAGAATCAAACAACCTTCAATAAAGGAGAATGAATTATGAGTCATGTTTATATTTTAGGTGGAGCTAGGACGCCATTCGGGAGTTTTGGAGGGGTATTAAAGGATATTTCTGCCATAGACCTTGGAGTGATCGCAAGTAAAGGAGCTATTGAAAAAAGTAATATTTCAGTTGAAGAGGTTGAGCATGTTTTTGCAGGGAATGTGATACATACTTCGAAAAATGCCTCTTACCTATCCAGGCATATTGCTTTGAATGCTGGAATTCCAATCGAGAGCCCCGCTTTAACTCTCAATCGTTTATGCGGTTCTGGATTGCAAGCGGTCGTATCGGCAGCTCAGTCGATTATTTTAAAGGATGCTGAAGTCGCCCTAGCCTTGGGAACCGAAAATATGAGCCAATCTCCTCACGTATTACGAGATGTCCGCTTTGGTACGGGTCTACAGTCTCCACAAATGGACGACATGCTTTGG
>NZ_JBFUIB010001044.1:0-781 GCF_056402095.1 Peribacillus sp. P4_C12 | reverse complement strand
ACAGTTTGTTTTATAAAACTATTAATCTGTTGAGTTTACATAATACTAAAAAAGATGAATCCAGCCCATATATTAGGCTATTTTTAATATCTCTTTCGTATTTTTTAACTAAAAAGTCGTCTTTTTAAGGCCTAAATTCGTTATGGCTTTAACGGCTGTAATCTCTCCTGATTTCCATGGGTTATCGACTTGATTTTGTTCCACTCTATTATTGAGATATCTAAAAAATTGCCTTAGTTGTATGCCTTCAGATTATGTTTCCCTTTTTTAAATCTTGAAGTGCTATAGGGTAGGCAGTGTTCTCATCTACTGTTTACACGAGAGGTTTAGACACGTGCGAAAAAGCCAAGGCTTTCTTAATAAAGCGCTTGGCTGCATGTTTATCTCTTGATTTGCTTAAATACCAATCAATCATATGCCCTTCTGTAAGCACAACTACTTGAACGTCACCTGTGAACAACGACTGTAATGCTTCTCCCCCAAATTACTCACCTTACATTTTCTTTTTATGCCATATTAATGTTACATTAGTTATTACATCTAAATACCAAAAGTATTTCCACCATTAACTGATAAACATTGTCCCGTAATAAATTTTGCTTCATTGGATGCCAAAAATACAACAGCATTTCCAATATCTCGAGGCTCACCCATTTTACAAAGAGGAACGCCTTTTTTATATTCACTCGTATCTATTCCCTCGTGTCTTTCTACTGGGATAAAACCTGGATTTATTAAATTGACCGTAATGCCAAAAGGTCCTAATTCACTTGCCCAGGAA
>NZ_JBFUIB010001043.1:0-782 GCF_056402095.1 Peribacillus sp. P4_C12 | reverse complement strand
TCACTAGTGAATGACTTTTCTGAAAAACTCATACCTGTTACTTGGACTTTCTTTATCCTATTTTGATCAACTAATTCATGGATGCTCCTTGACATAGATTCAACCTGATCGGCAAAAGGAGCAAGAACTAAAATGTTTTCATTTTTCTTAGGTTTGAAGGGCAATGTTTTATCTTCATTTTTCAAAAGAGTGATTGCATCTTCCGCGATTTTCCTTTCTTTTTTCAAATGATTTTTATTACCGACCACTTGAAGAGCCCTTAATATTTTTTTATCAATTGGAGTGTCAGCAGCGACTTTTCCCGGCTTTAGAATTCCTCTTTTCACTTTTAGCTCAAGTATTCTTGTTACAGAACGATTGACTTGATCAAGCGGAATTTCACCACTTTCCACGGCTTCCTTCACTGCATCGAATACAGAGGTTATATTCTTTTCCATTTGAAGTGAGTTTACTTGTGCAGGCATCAATGCAATATCTACACCCGATTTCAAGGCCAAAACAACAGCATCTTCTTGTCCAAAATTGTCCGCAATGGCTTTCATATTCAATGCATCTGTAACCACTACGCCTTCAAATCCCATTTCTTCACGTAAAAGACCAGTAATGACCTTCTGTGACAGCGTTGCCGGCACCATAATTTCTTGTCCGTCTTTTTTACTGATATAAGTAGTATCATCGAATGCAGGAAATTGAACATGTGCGGTCATCATCATATCTACTCCAGCATCGATTGCCTTTTGGAAAGGAAGTAACTCGATAGAACGTATGCGCTCCTTATTATG
>NZ_JBFUIB010001042.1:0-784 GCF_056402095.1 Peribacillus sp. P4_C12 | reverse complement strand
AAATAGTGATAACTTTGATTTGCGAACTCTTTAGGGAAATTACTTCGACTTAAGTGTATTCCCATAACATGTAAAAAACAAAGAAGAAAGTTATCAATTCGTTTGATACTTTGTAATCCCTTTTACGCGAAAAAAATAACTACCCGATTTGAGTAGTTATTTCTTTGTTTACACGTTTTTAAAATGCTGTTGGATATAAAAATTCACTTTATCAGGCACTTCGATTTGGATGAAATGCCCTGCATTTTGAATGATGTGAACCTGTGCATGTGGTAAGCCTTCTTTCTGGAGCTTGTAAGCAAATTCAAAAGGGATATAAGGATCATTCTCCCCCCAAATTATGGTGACTGGTATTTTGATCTGGTTTAGTTTTTGATTGTACGATTTAACCTTTTCTATATTTCCTGACCGGTATAGATCTAAGATGACTTTACTTGATTCGGGAGTTCTAAAGACACGATAGAAGTCTTCCAGAGTTTCGTCAACTATGTTTGGAATCGAATTCTTCATGTCAGTTTGAAATTGGGAATCATCTGACATGCGCTTCATTATTTTTTCTCCGACATTTGGTGTTCTCCAAATCTGAGCAAGTGAGTGCCACTTGTAATCTCCTGATATGGTTGTATTTGAAACAAAGAGACTTAGTATTCTCTCTGGATGATCACATGCCCATTTAAGTCCAATAAGTCCGCCCCAGTCATGAACAATCAGATGAAATTTATCTAGTTTTAGTTCCCTCGTAAAATCAGAGATAAACTGTTCATATCTCTCCCATGTTGAGGAT
>NZ_JBFUIB010001041.1:0-784 GCF_056402095.1 Peribacillus sp. P4_C12 | reverse complement strand
GTCATTGTAGCCTCAAGTGACTATGCGGAAGTAAAAGGACTGAAGCCGATTGCTCGTCTTGTTTCCTGGGACGTAGTCGGAGTAGAGCCAAAGTACATGGGGATTGGACCTGTTCCGGCCATTCAAAGTGCATTGAAAAAAGCAAACTTAACAATCGCAGACTTAGATCTGATCGAAATCAATGAAGCATTCTCAGCTCAGTACCTTGCTTGTCAAAAAGAATTAGGGTTTAACCTTGAAATAGGAAATGTAAACGGTGGGGCAGTCGCATTGGGGCATCCGCTTGCGGCAACCGGAACAAGAATCGTAACCGCACTCATTTATGAATTAAGAAGACGCAATAAAAAATATGGGGCATCGGCTATTTGCATTGGCGGAGGCCAGGGAATTGCGGCAATTTGGGAAGCATTATAAAGATGTGATTTATAGAAATGTATGTTCAAAGTTTAAGGCAGCCCTATTCCAGGGATTGAAAGGGTTTTGTGCACAGCAGACGAAATAACTGATGGAAGTGAAAAATGATACGCAGGGATTCATGGTCAACCTGATTAGGATTCCATATCGAGGCGGTCATGCTGAAAAATAGAAGTTAATGTAGGCTAAATGGTTCAGTGAAAAGGGAAAACAAGTTTCTGGCTAAAAATCAAATTTAGAGGCAAGAAAAAATGGAAGGATTTTTAGAATCATACGGGAGCGAGTGAGTATATGAAAAAGGATCAGAATCTTTTGACAGTTTATGGTTTATTGGAGCGTGCTGTTTCAGGTAAAGAGGATAAAGAAGCGA
>NZ_JBFUIB010001040.1:0-785 GCF_056402095.1 Peribacillus sp. P4_C12 | reverse complement strand
GCCACGATCAATAAAATCACGAACAGCGTACATGTCATTAACACGATCACCATAGTGTTGGACATATATCTCTCCGAATTCATATGGAAATGGAGGATTTGGAATAGGAACCATCTCGAGTTTTTTCATTCTCTCTTGTAAATCTGGTGAAGAAATTCCCGCGTGCTCAATCCGGTGACGATGGTTTTTTCTTGGCGATTCCTCCAACGCCCTTTCTACACAATTTAAATACATTTCAATGGCTTTATCACCTTGTGCATGTACAGTGATTTGATAGCCTTTTTTATGTGCTTCACCTAAAACCTGGTAGATTTCTTCCTCACTATAATAAAGAATGCCATAATTGTTAGAGTCACTGGAGTACGGCTCACGTGTTGCAATGGTAGGTCCGGTGCTACTTCCATCTGTAAACAATTTAGCTGGTCCAACTTTGAATCTCTCATCTCCGGTACCAGTTACCACACCAGCTTCGACCATTTTATTAACAAATTCATGGGAGTTATTTACCTGACATATCATTGCATATATACGRACACGAATATCCTTACTTTTCACAGCTTGTTGCAGTAAACGGTAACTCTCAGGACCATTTCCACCTGCCTCATGTATACTTGTTATGCCCGCTGCAACGAAATGATCTGATGCTATTTTCACAGCCTTCATCAGTTCACTTTCTGTATAACTTGCAACCTCATTCATACCCATATTTGCTGCTTCAATTAACTTTCCTGTAAGCCTTCCTGACTGATTCTTTTCAATAACTCCCCCATTAGGATCCGGTGTGT
>NZ_JBFUIB010001039.1:0-787 GCF_056402095.1 Peribacillus sp. P4_C12 | reverse complement strand
CTTTATAGACCCCTGCTTCAATCGCACCAGTAGTTCGAATAATACCAAATACACCACTTACAAGAAAAATATAAAAAATAATCTGGGCTCCCTTTTCTAAGCCCAATGGAATGGACGTGAAAAGGTCAAAGAAGCTCACAGGATCACGATCAATAGCATGATAGCTTCCGTCGACAACAAGCATTCTACCCGATTTCTCATCTTCAACACGATCGAATTCACCGGCTGGAATTACATATGAAGCAAGCCCTGCCATGATGATTATGATAAATATGAGCGTATATGTATGTGGCACTTTTAACCATGCCTTTTTCTTAACTGTCACATTATTTTTTTCAGTTTCCATTATTTCACCTCATCCTAAATGATTTGCTACATCCGGTTTCAATAAAAATATTAAACTTGCTCTTTTTTTATGGTTAATTGCCCAAGAACTTCCTCGTTGATATTAATTCCAAGCCCCGGTTCTCTTGTAAGATGTACATAGGGAATTTCATAATCAAGATTTCCAATGTCCTGACTGAATAGCAGTGGACCTGTCAGTTCTGTACTGGTAATATTTTTTCGTGAAATGGCCGTATGGTATCCTGCTGACGATCCGATTGAGGATTCTACCATGGACCCAATTTGGCAGCTGATACCTGCAATCTCAGCTGTCTTTGCCAATTGGATTGCCTGATAAATTCCACCGCACTTCATTAGTTTTATATTGATTTTATCTACGGCCTTCTTTTTAATTAGTTCCTGTAGATGGTACCCGTGATGGATGCTTTCATCAGCCATAATG
>NZ_JBFUIB010001038.1:0-789 GCF_056402095.1 Peribacillus sp. P4_C12 | reverse complement strand
CGAGGTCCAGCTACAATCACTCTTACTTTACTCATCTTTTACTTCCCCCTCTACATTCTCTTCTTTTTTTGTCCATCTGTCTTTATCACGTGTTGCAAACTTATGCATGACCGTATCGTGCGAGCTTTGAAGGTCAATACCAAGTGAATTAGCAAAACAAATTAGCACAAATAGCATGTCACCCAATTCCTCTTCAACCGTATTCTCATTTTCAGTTGATTTCTTAGGTTTTTCACCATGGTAATGATTGACTTCTCTAGCCAGTTCACCAAGCTCCTCTGACAAGCGTGCTAGCATAGCCAAAGGGCTGAAATATCCTTCTTTGAATTGTCCTATGTATTGGTCGACTTCTGCTTGCATTTGTTGGATCGTCTTTTGCTTTTCCATTTAGTCACCCATTCTTGATTTTCGTTAATAAACATTATACCTTCTTTATGTTAGCTAAAAGTGAATCATATGACAACAGATACGTTCGGTAACAACAATTGCCCATAGTTGGTTAATTAGTTATAATAAGTAAATTAACCGCATTCAAACGTTTTGGAGGTAAAAGTCATGCTTTTCGGCTTAAAATTGAAAAACACTATATTTATCCTTTTTGGAGCTGGAATCTTCGCATTTGGCCTCGTACATTTTAACATGCAAAATAACTTGGCAGAAGGCGGTTTCACTGGTCTCACCTTGATTATATATCAACTTATTGGGATAAATCCTTCTTATTCTAATTTGGTTTTAAATATCCCCTTATTCTTAATAGGGTGGAAATATTTAGGACGGACTTCTTTTTTT
>NZ_JBFUIB010001037.1:0-790 GCF_056402095.1 Peribacillus sp. P4_C12 | reverse complement strand
GGTGTATACTAGCACTTGAAGAGGACTATTTGTAAATTATAATCTAAATATATGGATGAGATTTTCTAGGAGGTACTATTGATGGAATCGGCAAAAGGTAATGGCCCTGTAAATGAGGAAGAAAAACACGACGTATTGAGGTCTACCCAGACTGTTATACATAAAGCGTTAGACAAGCTGGGTTATCCTGAAGAGGTATACGAGCTCTTAAAGGAACCTTTACGTTTATTAACCGTGAAGATGCCAATACGTATGGATGATGGTTCAGTTAAAATTTTCACGGGTTACAGGGCACAGCATAATGATGCTGTTGGACCAACAAAAGGTGGCATCCGTTTTCACCCTAATGTGACAGAACGAGAAGTAAAGGCATTGTCCATTTGGATGAGTTTGAAATGTGGCATCGTTGATTTGCCTTATGGCGGAGGTAAAGGTGGAATCGTTTGTGATCCTCGTAATATGTCCTTCCGTGAGCTGGAAAGACTAAGCCGGGGCTATGTCCGTGCTATCAGTCAAATCGTAGGTCCGACAAAAGATATCCCGGCACCTGATGTATTTACTAATTCCCAGATCATGGCGTGGATGATGGATGAATATAGCCGTATGGATGAATTCAACTCACCAGGATTCATTACGGGTAAACCGCTTGTACTTGGTGGTTCTCATGGCCGTGAGTCTGCAACTGCAAAAGGTGTAACTATCTGTATTAATGAAGCTGCGAAAAAGCGCGGAATTGATATTAAAGGGGCACGAGTTGTTATTCAAGGATTTGGTAACGCTGGTAGTTTCC
>NZ_JBFUIB010001036.1:0-793 GCF_056402095.1 Peribacillus sp. P4_C12 | reverse complement strand
CCTACACAKGTTCGGTGCGATAAGTCAGGGAATGGTCTGTTTGTGGCCAGGATATCTTCCCAGCTGGCTACACTTTTTGCCAAGTCCACTTCCGGAAGATTCATCCGATTGGTCATGAATTCTTCTCGGTTGGCTGGATTATTAGCAAGTTGCTTAAATTGAGTTAAAACCTTTTGAATAATCCTTTGGCATATGGGCTCCTTGGTTCGCTGAACATAGGATTCGCCTTTTCCCAAAAGTCGGGATTATCAACCTCGTTAGGGTCATCAATTTTGCAGATGAAAGGGAATAAAGGGTCATCCAGGTCTTTTCCTTCMAGGATGTTCAWRGCKCGTTCTTTCATTTTGTCTARGAATCCTTCACGCACCTGTTAACTCAATAAGAAAAACGATACCTCTTATTGAAGTATCGCTCTCGTTAGTTTAAGAAGAACATCATTAATCAATCAAATGGTTYTTTTCAATTTTCTTTCTTATTTGAATCTGTAATTAATATTAAAAYTARGATTATTAGGCTTATTCCAAGTATAATTGYACCTACCATACTTACTCCCATTCCTGCAAATCCCCTAATTAACCTCAAAACTAACCTGCCCCGAAAAGAAGGTACGCTGACATGAACAAGTCAGCTTCCTGTTTTTTCTCTATTAAACCAATTGAATTAAATGTTTTTTTGCTTCGTAATCAACAAGTTTTTTATCCTGCTTAATTCGTGCAAGATAATCCGGATTGGCGATAAGCGGACGGCCAATCGCGGCAACGTCAATGGTGCCTTTTTTTAGTGCGTCCTCTGC
>NZ_JBFUIB010001035.1:0-793 GCF_056402095.1 Peribacillus sp. P4_C12 | reverse complement strand
ATAATGTTTGGTGACGATAGCGAAGAGGTCACACCCGTTCCCATTCCGAACACGGCAGTTAAGCTCTTCAGCGCCGATGGTAGTTGGGGGTTTCCCCCTGTGAGAGTAGGACGTCGCCAAGCTTATATCGTTCCGCAGTAGCTCAGTGGTAGAGCATTCGGCTGTTAACCGAACGGTCGTAGGTTCGAGTCCTACCTGCGGAGCCATTATTGGAGAGCTGTCCGAGTGGCCGAAGGAGCACGATTGGAAATCGTGTAGACGGGTAACCCTGTCTCAAGGGTTCAAATCCCTTGCTCTCCGCCATTTACAACTGGCCCGTTGGTCAAGCGGTTAAGACACCGCCCTTTCACGGCGGTAACACGGGTTCGAATCCCGTACGGGTCACCATTTCGAAAACATATGGAGGATTAGCTCAGCTGGGAGAGCATCTGCCTTACAAGCAGAGGGTCGGCGGTTCGATCCCGTCATCCTCCACCATTTTTTAAAAAGCAACAAGTTGTTTCTATATATCAGATATGATGAAACAGTTAACACGAAAACTTGATGCAATAGCAGCATTATTAACGTCGCGGGGTGGAGCAGTCCGGTAGCTCGTCGGGCTCATAACCCGAAGGTCGCAGGTTCAAATCCTGTCCCCGCAATCTATGGTCCCGTGGTGTAGCGGTTAACATGCCTGCCTGTCACGCAGGAGATCGCGGGTTCGATTCCCGTCGGGACCGCCATTWTWATTGTKTGGCTCAGTAGCTCAGTCGGTAGAGCAAAGGACTGAAAATCCTTGTGTCGGCGGTTCGAT
>NZ_JBFUIB010001034.1:0-796 GCF_056402095.1 Peribacillus sp. P4_C12 | reverse complement strand
TTATTGCGGTTATGCAAATCGGAGCTATTGTAGGTACCATTGTATTTGGGCGATTGGTGGATAAACTGGGCTTTAAGAAAGTACTTGTTCCCCTGTTCTTCTGTGGTGCGATTGCCCTGTCGCTCATCGGCTTCACGAACAGTCCATTTATCGCATACGCCCTGATTTCAGTAATAGGTGCTGCATCGGTGGGTGTACAGAATATGTCAAATGCATTTGTTTCCCAGTATTATCCTACTGAAATGCGTTCCACTGCCCTAGGCAGTACAATGGCTTTTGGACGTATGGGGGGGATAGTGGCTCCGACATTCGTAGGTATTCTTCTTACAATGAACCTGCAGCCCCAGTATAACTTCGCAGCAATTGCAAGCGCCGCTGTGCTTGGGGGATTCGCGATGCTGTTCGTTCAGGAGAAGCATGGTAATTATAATAAGGAAGCGAACCAACCTGAATCGGCAGAAGATCGTTTTAATGCCGCTAAATAATATTCAGAAATCCCGATGAGATGCTCTCTTCGGGATTTACGACTGAGAGGAAGGGGAAGAGGACATGGGCATTAATCTGAGGCATATTTTTACTGCGAATATACATGTGGACGACCCTATTGAAGTAGGGGATGTAGGAACTGGTATAAGAAGAGTCATTCCTATAACGGGTGGAACGTTTTCCGGGCCTGGGATAAAAGGAATTGTTTTGCCAGGTGGCGCGGATTACCAGATGATTCGATATGACGGCATGACGGAAGCACTTGCCCATTATACGATTCAAACAGATGAGGGGGTACCTATTTATGTTG
>NZ_JBFUIB010001033.1:0-799 GCF_056402095.1 Peribacillus sp. P4_C12 | reverse complement strand
TTGATACCTCGACCATCTTGCGTGATACTAATGTTTCATGTAAATGATAATTACTAACCCCACTTTGAATGGAAACACCACCAGCTGAAATGAACGCTTTATCAATATTAAATTGATTTAACATTTGTTCAGTGAGACCGCCGCTTATAGATTGATGCTTTGGATCAATTTGACCTCCTAGTAATAGAATTTGTCCTGTAAACTTATTTTCATTGAGCAATTCGGTTAACACAGACGACACAGGAAGAGAATTGGTTAAGATCGTAATGTCTATTTTATTTTCGATACACTTCGCAAATTCAAGCATGGTTGTCCCTACATCAATGGCAATCACATCTCCGTTAGAAATGAGTTCTACTGCTTTTTTCCCAACCTTGATTTTCGCTTCTTGATTCACTGTTGTACGCTGTGTAAATGGAGGCTCCTCAAATTCAAAGACTATTTTAATCGCTCCACCGTAAACCCTCTTTAAAAGTCCTTTATCCTCTAATATCATCAAATCGCGTCGAATCGTTTCCTCTGAAACATTAAATTGATCAACTAATTCCATAACTTTTACTTTTCCCATTTTGTTAAGTTCTTTTAAAATTTCATTCTTTCTTTCTTCAGGCAAAACAGACATATTCCTTCCCCCGTGATCATTAATAATTTATAAAATAATGCATTCTTTCTTCGGTACAAGGATATGAACGCGTGCTCCTTGCTCAAACATTTCCCCTCGGTGGTGAAGATAGTCTACAAGGAAAGCGGACTCATCTGTTTCTACTTCATATCTTAAAACATTCCCTGTCATAGAAAC
>NZ_JBFUIB010001032.1:0-800 GCF_056402095.1 Peribacillus sp. P4_C12 | reverse complement strand
ACTCTGCACCCTGAGCTACCAATTCGTGGCCGTCAGGTTAATCTTGAGACAATCACTGCGAATGTGCTCAACTTATCAGGTGAAATTGACATCATAGCTCAACCACATTAAGTAGAAGCATTGATGAATCACATTTCCAGTAAAGATCCAAAATTACCAGTAGGGCATAAGTCTATTGCTTTTGGAAGTAAAGCTTCAAAAATAACGTATCCAACGATTGTTGATTGGTTAGAAGAAAGACCTAAATAAAGGTAAATAATGTTAATGAAAAGAAGCCAATTCTATTAGTTTAGTATTTATAATGAAAACACTCACAGATTCCCAGCATTAATTTTAGTGCTGCAAAATTTAACAGGAGTTTTGTAAGTGTTTTCAATATCACTTTTTATAAGTTGTCAACCATGTAAAAAAATTCGTGAACCGTTTAAGTATAGTGGGAATTAGGTTGATTTTTTTAACTAAATTGTTAATCTTTCAATATTTTGCCTTTTTGTTATTATGCCTCTAGTTATACGTTCGTTTATCAATCATAAGCCAAGTAATAAAATGACTTTTGGTCGGTTTTTATGCTGGAATTTTTACAATCTTCCTAGTTTTGCTATTTATAAAGTAGTGGCGCACGAAATAAGAAATCCTCTGATAACCATAAAAGGTTTTTTTCAACTTTATAAGAAGGAAAATAAATCTGCTGAGGATATTGAATTGCTCCTAAGTAAACTGGAAAGAATTGAAACGATTACGAGCGAACTTCGTTCTTTGGGAAACCTCAGGCTGTCCAACTACTCCGTATGGATATAAAG
>NZ_JBFUIB010001031.1:0-801 GCF_056402095.1 Peribacillus sp. P4_C12 | reverse complement strand
CTTGTATTCTTCAATGTACCCAATTTCATATAGATTACTGAAAATCTTTGCCAGGTTTCCCATCGTCCACATTCCGTGTGCAATAATCCCAGGCAAACCAGCATTTTTTGCTTCTTCATCAATCGTATGAATGGGATTGAAATCACCTGATGCCCCTGCATACTTAATGAGATCCAAACGTGTTACAGGACCAAGCTCTATCGAATGCAACGAATCGCCAATATGCAGTTCAGTTAATGTAGTCACTTGCTCATCACCATCCTTTTTATCGTTTCATTGATAATGACAAGTTGTTCAGCGGTAAAAACAATTTCTCCATTTGCATCTGTCCCGTAATTTTTTAAGGCTAGGAATCCCATTTCCCCTTGCTTTCCTTTTTTCTCATAGTAGTCCCTCACTTCTGTATAACAGGTAATTTCTTCTCCAACCCTCAGCGGACGGTTATAATGATATTTCTGTTCACCGTGTATCAATCCTTTATTTGGGAGGTCTAAGCCTTCAATCGCTCCAAAATCAAAAACTCTTGGAAAAGTTGGGGGCGCAATATTCGTACCATACCTTGATTGCCTACCTTTTTCTTCATCGATGAAAATCGGATGCGGGTCACCAATCGCTAACGCAAATTTTTTAACGGCTCCCCGTTCAACCAGATTTTTAACCGGTTTAGATTGTTTTCCAATACTTTCATTGAACATATCATCCCGCCTTTACTCTTAATTTTTTGGACCACCCGCAACATATAGAACTTGCCCACTAACGAAAGATGATGCTTCATCAGCGAAAAATGCAACAGCATTAGCG
>NZ_JBFUIB010001030.1:0-802 GCF_056402095.1 Peribacillus sp. P4_C12 | reverse complement strand
AATATTTCCTTTCTAAAAAATAAATTTCCATACATGTTTAAGAGTATCGCCTCCTTATTAAGAAATAGTAACCCACAAACTTAGATAACTGTTTTATAATATTATACACTTATTTTTTGTGTAAATTAAGAATTTTCAGTTAATAATATCTGAATTTTTATCCTATTTTCATAACTTCAGAAGCATATTAGTATTTATAAATAATTTCCATGCGCTTCTAAATCGGTAAAAAGCTCGTTTAACTGTTTTGTAGTTTGTCCCCAACGGTCAAGTTACATGGAAAAGCCCTCGAATTCTATGAAATTCATGGGCTTTTTGATTTCCTCTTATCCGTATTATGTGAACAAAAGATCTCTTTTAGGTTTGCTTCATCCAAAAATCCTTGATAGAAACAATAAGAATAAATCTTTATAATCGAGTTTGAACTCACCAACATCCCATGTGTTTCCACTTACACTCTGCACATGTTGAGACTGTGGTTTTGCTGACAAATGTAAAGATTTGTTATAGGCTAATAGAGATGGATTTGAGGGTCTTAAATCTAGGGKGAAAAACCTCCAAAAGAAGGAAGTGCTAAAACGATGAATTTACAAATGGTTATGCAGGAGCTTGAAGTTCTCGGCAAGGAACGAACCAAGAAAATTTACGAATCCAATGGCGCGCACGAGCCGCTTTTTGGCGTGGCTACAGGCGCTATGAAACCGATCGCCAAGAAGATCAAAAAAAATCAACCTTTGGCTGAGCAGCTTTACGCCACAGGGAACTACGACGCAATGTACTTTGCAGGCATAATTGCAGACCC
>NZ_JBFUIB010001029.1:0-802 GCF_056402095.1 Peribacillus sp. P4_C12 | reverse complement strand
GCAAGTTGAACCGTTTTTCTCATAACGGTCGGATCGCCAGCATGAAATCCACAAGCAACATTGACAGATGTTACATAATCCAAAATCTCTGCATCATTTCCAATTCGATATGTACCAAAGCTCTCTCCTAAATCACAATTCAAATCAACTGTATTCATTGTACACTCCTCCTATTTACAGAAATTTMGAACAATAAAACCTATAAATATGTAGATAAAAAAATAAGTATTTCACTTTCATTAAATTTCATAAAATTCCGAAATTCGGAATTGACGTTTCATATTTCGGAATATTCTTATTCTAGCATGTTTTTTTTATTTCGACAATACAATTGTTAGCTAACCTAACATATGTTTTTGTATTTTTTCATTAATCTTGAATATCATTGATGTCAGAAGATTATGTACATAGATTAAAGTGAAAAAATAATATATAGGTGTATTATTTATAGACCGGCAAAAACATATACTAAGCCTTTTTTTCCTAAAAAAAGTCGTTGATTCCTATGATAAGGAATCAACGACTTGGATTTTCATTCTATATGTAGGTTCATGTTAAACTTGCGACTTTGTATTTTTATCCCGATGGCAAAATATTTTTTTCAAGTCTTCTCATTTTTAATTAAAATCGATTTATAGAAAATACTGAGATATCATTCTCACTCTTACCTGAAATAATAAGGTCACTTAAAATCTCTCCAATAACACTACTGAATTTAAACCCGTGCCCAGAGAAACCTGCTGCAATAGCAATGTGTGGATAATTAGGATGGGTATCCACTATAAAGTTCTCATCAGGGGTC
>NZ_JBFUIB010001028.1:0-804 GCF_056402095.1 Peribacillus sp. P4_C12 | reverse complement strand
GAATATAATCATTACTCACTATGATGATGATCATATAGGTTCCTTATATGATTTCAAAGAAAAGTATCCTTGGATTAACATTATAGCTAGTGAAATTGAATCAAAATACATTAGTGGTGAAATGAAGGCAGAGAGATTGGTTCAAGCCGAAAAAATGCTAGAAAATATGCCAAATGAAGATATGGAATTTGGTAAATGGTTTATACAGCAATTAAAGAATTTGAAGCATGTTTCAATAGATGAAAAGCTACATGATGGTGATATGATTTTAGATAACAATTGTAGAGTCATAGCAACACCAGGGCATACTTCAGGGCATATTTCATTATATTTTCCAAGTTTAAAAAGTGTAATTACAGGTGATTCAGCTGTTAAAGAAAATCATGAATTAGTCATTGCTAATCCACACTTTTGTTTAAATGTTGAGAAAGCAAAACAGTCTTTGACAAAGATTAAAAATCTTAAAGCTGAAAATTACTATTGTTATCATGGTGGAAAATTCACTTTATAATTGGGGGCTGAACATTAATATTCGGCACTTGAATTAAACAACTTTATTATCTCTACACACAAGCCGGGTTTAACAACCTTTTATATTACATTATATCTTCCGTAATCGGGCGCGATACTTTAATAAGAATCGCTTTTCTTAAAGAACTAACGGGTGCTTTACTTCAATAAGAGAGTTGCTATATGGTTCAAGAGTTTGGCGTTTGTTTGTTTTTTATCGTTTATTCAGGATTTTATACAACCTTGATGTAGCAAGGGTTTGCTAGATGATCAATAAAAAGGCCCTAGATTAAC
>NZ_JBFUIB010001027.1:0-805 GCF_056402095.1 Peribacillus sp. P4_C12 | reverse complement strand
TACTGATGGTGATTCACTTTATCTAAAGATTAACTATTGAACCTACGAATTACAGGGAGGGTATAATTTGAATGCTATTAAGCTATTGCTCTGGGTACCATTCATAGGGTTTTTAGTTTTTCTGCCCTATGCAAATAAAATAGAACCTTACATATTAGGAATGCCTTTTTTGTTATTTTGGGTTGCATTTTGGATGGTGATGGCTTCGGTTATTTTAATGATTGTATATAAGTTCGATCCTGATAATAAAGGGAGTGATCTAGAATGAATATCTCATTATTTATTATTGCTATCTTCTTAGTTCTAGCTCTTTATTTAGGGATAAAAGCAAGAAAAGGAAAGGATATGGATATGGAGCAATTTGCCGTAGGCGGCAGGGGCTTCGGTACATTCTTTATTTTTCTACTAATTGCAGGTGAAATTTATACAACATTTACGTTTCTCGGTGGAAGTGGATGGGCTTACTCAAAAGGAGCAGCGGCTTATTACGTTCCTGCATATATATTCTTAGCCTATGTACTATCTTATTGGTTAGTGCCCAAAATATGGAGATATTCAAAGCAACATTCAATTATTTCTCAGCCAGATTATTTTGCATCAAAATACAGCAGTCGTTCAATGGGGATGTTAGTGGCTGTTTTGGGAAGTTTGGCACTTGTACCTTATATAGTTATACAACTCAAAGGGTTAGGGATAATTGTTTCAGAAGCTTCTTACGGAGCAATTTCACCAGTTGCAGCTAGTATAATAGGTGCTATCGTTGTAACAACTTATGTAATGATATCAGGTATTCATGGCTCAGCAT
>NZ_JBFUIB010001026.1:0-806 GCF_056402095.1 Peribacillus sp. P4_C12 | reverse complement strand
AAATAACCTCGCTTGTTTATTTGTAATCTTGGGYCTTATGAGGAGGGCATAATCACGAAGAGTTTGAATGTGGGCATCTTTGGAAGAGTAAGAACAATGCGCGCATGTCCATTTTCCCCAGTGACGTTGCATTTGGAGAATTGAACATTCTGGGCAGTGAACACTTTTGAGCAGATCCGTTTCAGAGATTTGATACCATTTGAGTATATCCGGATTATGTGGAGTGTTTTTTTGAAGGAATGTGTTTGATAGTTTATTGCGCTGCCTTTGGGTTAATTGCGCAGATGGATACTTTTTATCAAGAGTTTGAATTTTTGAGATGAGTGTTTCTTTTCCGGTGATTTGCTTGAAGATGGAGGCATGACCAGGAGTAGTCTTAATGATGGTGTTCGAGTTTGCATTTGCAATGAGTGTTTCAATCGGAAGCAACGGGAATTTATGAAGGTTAAGCCAATTGATTAAGCGTGATTTTTGCACATCAACCTGGATAAGCGGATCAAGATAGGCTTGTTCCTGTCCATCTTTTGTCCGAATCAATTGAGGATAGGTGCGGTCAAAATAGAGTAAGCCGGCAAAGTTTTTCACCTCTATGATAATGCAGCAATTCATAGATACGATAAGAAAGTCCATTTGGAAAAAGCTGCTCTCATCGCGGCTCAGTCTGAGGTCATGAAATACTTGATATTTTTTTGAAAGATCCTTTAACTCTTTTCCAATACTTGATTCTCCATTAAAACCAGTACGGATTTTCCGGTAATCATTCGTTATTTTTTTCTGTTTAGGATGGTTTGGTGAGAGCCTTCTGC
>NZ_JBFUIB010001025.1:0-807 GCF_056402095.1 Peribacillus sp. P4_C12 | reverse complement strand
CCATGTGGATGCTCAGCATCAGATGACATGATTTTGTTAATGGCAGCAGTAGTAGGATTTGGCGAAACAGGAAGAACGCTTTCTCCCATTAACGCATTTGCAAATGAAGATTTGCCTGCACTAAATGCACCGAATAGCGCAACCGTGAAAGTTTTGCTGCCGAAGAGTCCAAATCGTGTCTCGTTGATTTGATTGAATTGCGTTATGACTGTGAAATGACAAAGCAGGGAATGGTACTTGTTGACACTCCTGGAGCGGATTCAATAAATGCTCGGCATACTGGTGCTGCTTTCGAATATATTAAGAATTCTGATGCCATTCTTTTTGTGACCTATTATAATCACCCATTCTCTCGGGCAGATCGGGAGTTCCTAATCCAACTTGGGCGAGTGAAAGATTCCTTTGCTATGGATAAGATGTTCTTTATAGTCAATGCGGTCGATCTTGCTCAAACTACTGACGAACTGGACGAAGTTATGGATTATGTGAAAGATCAATTAAATGGATTCGGAATCCGTTTTCCAAAGCTGTTCCCGCTTACAAGTAAGGGAGCATTAATAGAAAAACAAATTCCAGGTTCATTTATGCACTCTTTCCTTCCTAATAGTGGAATTTCGGAATTCCAATTACAATTTGATTCTTTCATCGAGAACGACTTAACAGGACTGGCAATTGAATCAGCGCAGGCTGCTGTAAAAAGAACAGAAGAACTGCTTCGAGATGTTATTACAGCGTCCAAGCAGGATGAAAAAGCGAAACAAAAAGCGCTCGAGACTCTCGCTCTTGAGGCGCAGTCTATTTCTGGTC
>NZ_JBFUIB010001024.1:0-808 GCF_056402095.1 Peribacillus sp. P4_C12 | reverse complement strand
CATTTCTTTTAGGTGGTTTATATGGAGGTTATCGATTAAGTTTTTTATTAATAGCTATCACTCTTATTATTCGATATTTGTCGGGGGGAGAAAATGGATTTTATATTTCATGCATCACTTTTCCGTTAATTGGTATTTCAATTTCTTTTATTTCTAAATACTATTTACAAATGTCTGTCTTCAAAAAAAATATCGTTGGTATTTTATTAATCTTTATTGTTCAGATTCTTACACAGTTTATTGCAACACAAATATTTGGAATCAATATAGGTATAAGTTTATGGAAACAATACTTTATAATCCAAGTCGTTGGCATTGTTATTGTGATTATTCTGTGGGAGGTCATCCTTGCGAATTTTCAGATTTTAGAAAAATTAGCAAAAGCAGAAAAGTTACAAATCGTAAGTCACCTTGCTGCAAGTATCTCACATGAAGTTCGTAATCCCCTTACTGTAACTAGAGGATATATTCAAATGTTACAAGAGGAAGTTTCTTCGCAAACAAAGGTAAAGTATGCAAATATCGCTTTGAGGGAATTAGATCGAGCTACAGAAGTTATTAATGATTATTTAACGTTTGCAGCAACAACCCCTGAAAATAAAGAACACTTAAGAGTGTCCGATGAGATTCAGCATGCGGTAAATTTTATTAAGCCCTTGGCAAACATGAATGGAATAGACATAAAATTATCGCTATTGGAAGATGACGCTTATTATATCATAGGAGAAAGAAAAAAATTTCAACAGTGCTTGTTTAATATTTTAAAAAACGGCATCGAATCGATGCAAGTTAATGGTGAACTATACAT
>NZ_JBFUIB010001023.1:0-810 GCF_056402095.1 Peribacillus sp. P4_C12 | reverse complement strand
CCTTTAATGCTGATAGTGCAAACATCCAAGGGATTTCTCAGCTATCGATGGGCAGTCTAGCGATGTTTTACAACACGCAAGAATCGGAAGAAGGAAAGAATGCTTTCCTTGAAAAGCGGCCAGTAGATTTTAAAAAGTTCAGAAGGTAATGAGGGGGATGGAAACTAGTGAAATTGGATACGATTTTGAGTCAAGAATATGTGGAAAAATATCAATGTATTTGGCCAAATCGAACGATTTTAGATTATTTAAATGATGCGATAGAGAAGGATCCAGATAAAATAGCGATTATTGATAAAAAAAGCCGTTTTACTTACAAGGAACTCGGTAAGTTGGTTGATCGAATCGCTTTAGGCCTTTTGAATATAGGATTGGGAAAAGGAGATGTTATCTCTTTTCAACTGCCTAATTGGAATGAGTTCATTATCCTTCATTATGCGGTTACAAGGATAGGCGCCATAAGCAATCCCTTAATTCCGATTTATCGTGATCGGGAAATTGGCTATATGGTCGAAATGGCAGAGTCTAAAATGATCGTTGTTCCAGATAGTTTCCGAGGTTTTTATTATCCTGCCATGATTGAGAGGCTAAGCCATAAATGGCCTTCATTAGAACATATTTATGTGATAGGGGACGAAGTGCCGAATGGGATGAAATCTTTCTCTTCTTTGTTTGAGGAACCTTGGGAAGAGCGGATGGATGCATCCATTTTGGATGAAATCATACATGACCCAAATGATGTTACCGAAATTATCTTTACATCGGGAACGACGGGGAGTCCAAAGGGAGTCATGCATACACATAATACTC
>NZ_JBFUIB010001022.1:0-810 GCF_056402095.1 Peribacillus sp. P4_C12 | reverse complement strand
GATAGCCACTTTTCGTTTTTGTTTTTGATAGTTTTTRGCTTCAGYCAATGGTTTATTTTGATTCAAGGCTATTTCTTGTCGCCTTGAAAGAATCCGTTGTGCTTTGGCCAATTTCTTTTCGACCRTCCGGAAGAATTTTGGRTTTTGATAGACCGTACCATCTGAAAGAATAGCAAAGTTCTTCAAACCAACATCTACACCGCACGAACGATTMKTTTTAGGAAGTACTTGTACATKGGTTTCSGCTAAAACGGAAATGAAATATTTACCCGAAGRGTTCCGCCTGATTGTGGCATTGATGATTCGCCCTTCGACTTCGCGGCTTTTAGCAAAACGAACTAGACCGAGTTTTGGCAATTTKATTTTGTTTCCAATTATTCCGATATTTCCATTCGTATRTTTAGTCGTGTAGGACTGGATAGGATTCTTTTTCGATTTGAAGCGTGGTGACTTGTTTTGCTTTTTATAATATCGACTATAGGAATCTGCTAGATTTTCCACCGATTTCTGTAAGGCAATACTGTCTACTTCTTTCAGGAAAGAATACTCTTTCTTTAAAGCTGGAAGTTCTTTGATTGTTGCGTATTTATTCAGAAAAGAACYTTTCCATTCATTAGAGGGTAATTGGCCGTTCTGTTTCATTTCTTCACAGATATACCAGTAGGCATCTTTCTCCTTTTGTTTGCCTAAAAAGAAGTTATAGACAAAACGGGAGCAGCCGATCGTTTTATTGATTAGAACTAGTTGTTCTTTAGTTGGATAGATTCGAAATTTATAAGCTTTGTTTACGACCATTGGTTTCACCCCCTT
>NZ_JBFUIB010001021.1:0-813 GCF_056402095.1 Peribacillus sp. P4_C12 | reverse complement strand
AGGTAAGATGGGGTGACACGGACGCAGCAGGAATAGTGTTTTACCCTAACTTTTATAAATGGATGGATGAAGCCACTCATGAATATTTGTCAGCCATAGGGTATCCATCCTCTAAACTTTATGCAGAACAGCAAATTGGTGTCCCTTTATTAGAGGCTAATTGCGTTTTCAAAGGTCCTCTTTTCTTTGAGGATAGCGTTGTTGTACAAAGTGCAGTTGAAGAATTACAAAACAAAGTATTCAAATTACGACATGCTTTTATTAGAGGCGAACAAATAGTAGCTGAAGGGTATGAATTACGCGCCTGGACATCATTTGAGGGTAAACCGAAGGCGCTACCGATTCCTGATGATATCCGGGAAAAAATGATGCCGAAGACCCACCAGTCTATGAAGAGGTGAATACATGCTTACGGATAAAAAGGAACTCAAACATTTTTTAAATACTGACATCCTTCCTGACGAAATTTTCACACCCGAAGACTTTAATGATGAACATATTATGCTGAAAGACATGACTGAAAAATTTGTGAAGAACAGAGTTTACCCTGCGTTAGGAAACATAGAAAACCAGGAGTTTGATGAAACTGTGCGTCTCATCAAAGAGGCAGGTGAACTCGGTCTAATCAGCGCAGATATTCCAGAGCAAGATGGCGGTCTAGAGCTTGGAAAAGTCAGTGCGTCCATCATATCTGAAAAAATGGCGCTTGGCCGTTCGTTTTCCATTACATTTGGAGGGCAGACCGGGATTGGAGCGTTGCCAATTGCCTATTTTGGGACTGAGAAACAAAAGGCGATGTACCTCCCAAAAATG
>NZ_JBFUIB010001020.1:0-814 GCF_056402095.1 Peribacillus sp. P4_C12 | reverse complement strand
GGCCTAAATTACGTCCTGCCACCATATAGTCTTCTGTGGTTTTTGCCCGTCTTGAGCCAATGAAACCAACAATAATTAAAACAGAGAAATAAAGTACTATCACTAATAGATCAATGCTATACATAGATTTACTCCTCTCGTTTTTATGAATAGGAAAATCAATACCGACAAGGAATTTTTCATTTTGTTATTACAAATGATGGTCTTTGGTAAAAGTCACTGAGTTAGCTTACTCTTACTAGAAGATGGACGAGGAGATATTTGATTTTTACTAAATTTATTGCATTTGTGTCCTATGATATAAGTTTCTACTATATATTTAACTCTCTGACGTCTTTAGAATTAAGACATATTTTCTCTTTTTTATTCCAAGCAACAAGCGAAATAAACTCGTATGCTATGTTAGCCGCAGCAAGGCTTGTTACACGTGCTGGATCCCGGTCTGGTAAAACCTCAACAATATCAAAACCTACCAACTTTAACCCTTTTAGATTTCTAACAAATTGTTGCGCTTCAAATGTAGTAAATCCACCAATTTCGGGTGTACCTGTTCCTGGAGCATATACCGGATCTAAAAAATCGACATCAAATGAAACAAATACGGGGTTATTACCAACTCGGTTGGTAATTAGTTCACGTAGCTTATTTGGACCTATTTTTCTTAGTTTATCTGTAGGGATAACCTGATATCCTAGTGTTTCTGCATCCTTTATATCATCAGGACTATAAAGACTTCCCCTCATTCCAATTTGGATTGAACGATATGGGTCAACGATTTCTTCCTCTACAGCTCGCCGAAACATGGTGCCATGTG
>NZ_JBFUIB010001019.1:0-818 GCF_056402095.1 Peribacillus sp. P4_C12 | reverse complement strand
GTAAAGGAGTGCACCTACCAAATCATTGTCACTGCCTAATCTTCTAACTGGAACTTGTGAGGCAATGAAAGGGCCTGCTTTGTGTACAAGTGTTCCCGGTATTTCTGGGTTATTCATTCCTGTAGTGAAAACTCCAGGAGCAATTGAATTTACATACACTCCATGTCGTCCCCACTTAACTGCCAGATCCTTCGTTAAAGTCATGACTGCACCCTTACTAGTTGTATATCCGACAGAATCTACAGCTTCCGGRTCAACACCTGTAAAACCGATACTAGAAGAAATGTTAATGATTTTACCGTATTCGTTATTAATCATATGTTTACCAACTGCCTGACACATCAAGAATGTTCCTGTCACATTTGTATCCAGCATAGCTTGMCATTGTTCTAAAGGCATATCCGTAGCAGGAGACTCAAAAACTGTTCCGCTGCCGTTGACTAAAATTTTGATTTCCCCAAAATGAGAAACCGCTTTCTCAACACCTTGAACGACAGATTCCCGATCTGTGACATCCAATGATAGAGCAAGTGCCTGTCTTCCTAACGCCTCGATTTCTTTTACAACTGCTTCGCAAACTTCTAAACGCCGTGAACATACAACAACGTTTGCTCCGGCTTCTGCCAACGCCAGTGCCATTACACGCCCTAACCCGCTGCCGCCTCCGGTAACGATTGCTGTCTTACCATTTAAATCAAACAATTGGTTCAATGACATTCTAGTTCTCCTCCTGTTTTTAGAATATTCAAAGATTTTTAAATATTGTTGATATTGATTATACTMATAAATTATAATTAAATAAAATTAAAGATTTTAAT
>NZ_JBFUIB010001018.1:0-819 GCF_056402095.1 Peribacillus sp. P4_C12 | reverse complement strand
AGCTCAGGGTGCAGAGTTGCAAATATTGATGTTATTGTACCACCTATGCAGTATCCCAGAATGGACACTTCCTCCGCATTCGATTTCCGAAAGGCTTTCGCACTGCTCGTGGGATGTAGTCCATAATATAATCATCTAATTTCATATTATTATCTTCCATGCCTGGTGTACCCCAATCAAACATGTTCATAGAGCCTCAATGATTACTGAGATTCCTTGTCCTCCTCCAATACAGAGGGAAGCTAGTCCATACTTCTTTTCTCGATTCCGTAACTCTAGGGCCAATGAATATATAATTCTAGCTCCACTAGCACCAACTGGATGACCTAATGCGATTGCTCCACCATTGACGTTAACTTTTTCCCGTTTCAATCCAAGCTCTCTCTCTACTGCAAGATACTGGGCAGAGAATGCTTCATTGATTTCGAACAAATCGATATCTTCAATATTGAGTCCGGCTTTCCGTAAAGCTAATTGACTAGCAGGAACTGGTCCAATACCCATAATATTTGGGTCTACCCCCGCAATCCCCCAGGATATGATTCTTGCCAATGGCTTCACATTGTGATTGGTTTGAAGGAAGGATTCACTTCCAAGTATTAATGCAGCTGCCCCATCATTAATACCACTGGCATTACCTGCCGTTACGGTCCCATCCTTTTTAAAGGTTGGTTTCAGTTTCGCTAATCCTTCAATTGAAGTATTATGCCGAATATGTTCATCTTCTAAAATGGTTATTTCTTTTCCTTTTTTGGTGAATATCGTGACAGGGGAAATCTCTTGTTGAAATCGCCCTGTCAGTTGGGCCTTTGCTGATCT
>NZ_JBFUIB010001017.1:0-820 GCF_056402095.1 Peribacillus sp. P4_C12 | reverse complement strand
AAACACTGGAGGGTAATTTAAAGTAACATTTTTATTAATAAAATATTTTTCATCATCTTTATGATGGAGTAGAATCAAGTTAAACACATCTAGAAAAAGAAATACGTCTAATCACCAAGTATTTTCCTCGATCCATTTTTGTTCTTCATTAACTTACTTCTATGTACCATTTATCTTTTGGAATTTAAGTTTCCCAATTGGAATTACGGACGGTTTTAATTAATAAACATGTACTTACAAGCTTTTATCTGATTCTATCAGGCACGGTCTAGGAACCGTATGGATGGGAGAGAGGCAGGGCTTTCATTGTTTTAGGTTTTGGCACTAAAATTACTCTCATGCTTAATTCGCATTCAATTTATTCGAATGAGCAGGAAGAATCATGTGAAATTGATTCTTCAATAACGCAGTCTTGATTGCCTTAGGGAAATCAGAGACTGTGTTTCATGATTATCTGGTCTATGGATACGAGGATATAAAGAATAATGGCTTTCATTTCTTCATAAGAAGCTTTACTCAATTATAATATGCATATATATGATATAATGGTTTCTGGGATACTAAAAATTCATGGTTGTGATCTCAAGTTCTTTCCACTCAATGAGTTTGAGTGTATAGAATAACAACAAATCTTAGATAAGCGAATGAGTGTTTACTCACAATTATTTAGATTTATCGCCATCTATTCTTCTTTTATCTTTATGGCTTGGGATCTGTTATGCAGGACGGAGTCAATTCAATTCTAAGGAGTGAGATACATGTATAGAAGAAATAATACGGAAGAAATCATTCCTGAAGAAACAAAGGTGTGGGAATGTAC
>NZ_JBFUIB010001016.1:0-821 GCF_056402095.1 Peribacillus sp. P4_C12 | reverse complement strand
GTTGTTGGGATTTGCTTCCTCAGTTTCATCTTAACGACTCCTATATTTTTTATAATGTTAGAGTTCCCTTTACGGCACGTGCATTTTTCTCATCTTTTGCCAATTTTGGATCATACCGCAGTTGAGTTCTTATCCGCCTCTAAAAAGATGGCGTATAGTTTAACTGGATTTGAAACACTTTTTTTCTTTTATCCTTTTATAAAAAATGCTCCAAGCTCGCAAAAGTGGGTGCATTATGGAGCGGCGTTCAGTACTTTTAGTTATTTAGTAATAATGATCGTTTCCCTTATGTACTTTACTAAGGCTCAATTACTTGAGTCGATTTGGCCGACATTAACTATTTGGAAAATTGCTGATTTTCCTTTTCTTGAAAGGTTTGAGTTTATGGGGCTCTCCCTTTGGCTGTTTAACGCTCTTAATAGTGTTTGTATATTTATTTGGGCCGGCACGAGAGGACTAAAGCAGCTGTTTACCGTGAAGCAAAAACATAGTCTTATTTTCGTTATCATCATGACAGCTGTGGTGGCTGTTCTCTTGAAAAACCGCGAGCAGATCGAGCAGCTAAATACAGTAATGGGCTTGGTGAGCCTTTATGTCATTTATGCCTACATTCCATTTCTCTTCTTTTACCAAATGATTAAAAGTAAAATGAGGCGAACGTCATGATAAGGTACCTCTTTTGGAGCATTTTTACGCTCATCCTGCTGTTCAATTATTCGATTGAAACAAAGATACTTGAAGATATCCAGCACGTTTCCGCCATTGGTTATGACTATGTGGACGAGGACCGGATAAAGGGAACAGCCGCCGCTCCTTTTTAT
>NZ_JBFUIB010001015.1:0-821 GCF_056402095.1 Peribacillus sp. P4_C12 | reverse complement strand
GGTCAAATGGGCTTTGACATCGTGCACTTAAATCTTCACAAAACATTTACGACGCCTCATGGCGGTGGCGGTCCAGGGGCAGGTCCTGTCGGTGTGAAAGAGAAACTTATTCCTTTCTTGCCGGTTCCGCGAATAGAAAAATCCGGGGATAAATATGTGCTGAACTCTGATCATTCGCACTCTATAGGACGAGTAAAAGGGTATTATGGAAACTTCGGAATTCTCTTACGGGCATATACCTATATTCGCACGATGGGGCCAATAGGGCTGCGCCAAGTATCAGAAAGTGCCGTGCTTCATGCAAATTACCTTCGCAAAAGATTAGCGCCATATTTTGAAGCGCCATTTTCACAAATTTGTAAGCATGAATTTGTCCTATCCGGATCTAGGCAGAAAAATCTGGGTGTAAGAACACTTGATATGGCAAAACGTCTGCTAGATTTCGGCTACCATCCGCCGACCATCTATTTCCCGTTAAATGTTGAGGAATGTTTGATGATTGAACCGACAGAAACAGAGTCAAAAGAAACCCTTGATGCTTTTGCGGATGTAATGATTCAAATTGCCAAAGAAGTGGAAGAAAACCCAGGGGTTGTTTTAGACGCACCACATACTACTGACATTGGTCGATTGGATGAGGTCCAAGCAGCTAGACTACCAATTTTGCGTTATTTCAAAGAGGAGATAGTAGAGAAAGAAACGGCAAAGTCATAAATGAATGCTTGAACATGAACCACCAGGGATGAAAATAAAGAGAAAAGGAGAGTCTCATTATTTCATTCATGGTGGTTTGATATAAGCGCGTGTAAAAAGGATGACAA
>NZ_JBFUIB010001014.1:0-825 GCF_056402095.1 Peribacillus sp. P4_C12 | reverse complement strand
AATATACATTACAGAGGATGCTATCTAGATAAAAGCATCCTCTGTTTAYGTAATCATTATGATTGGAAATCATAAAGAAAAACCTCCAATTCAATACCGAAGTTATCTTTAATGTGCTTAATAGTTTTAGTCACCTTTTATCCAATCTTGAATAGTTTTCATCATTCTTCTCCTCCATAGGTATCGTACCTTTTTTCTTTATCTACTTATTGCCATTTTAAACCCTGACCTTAATGTCCAGAAGTCATTTTAATACCTACAGCCCCTGCAATAATACACATAATAAATAGGGTCAATCTTAAACTTTTAGGTTCATTAAAGAAGATCATTCCTGCTAAAACAGTTCCAACAGAGCCGATACTGGTCCATATTGCATAGGCAGTCCCCACTGGAATAGAAGTTAATGACAAAGAAAGAAAATAAAAGCTTAAACTCCCAAAAAAAAGACACGCTACAGAGGGAAGCAATTTTCTAAACCCGTCTGCACGTTTCAGGCTTATAACACTACCAATCTCGGCAAATCCGGCAATTAGAAGAAAAAACCAAGCCATTGAATCATCCCCTAACCTTGTATAAATCATATCATTTCCTTTAATATTTAGGTTGTGCTGGATTTATTTTTATTCCAATTATCCCCAATATCATTAAAGCCATAAAAAATACTTTCAGTGGATTAATGGTCTCTCCCAAAAAAAGCATCCCAATTACTACTGTTCCCACCGTTCCTAATCCAGTAAAAATGGCGTAACCAGTTCCTAAGGGAATTGAATGTAAAGCTTTTGAAAGTAAAAAGAAACTAAAGATTATAATAACTACCGTTACTAT
>NZ_JBFUIB010001013.1:0-829 GCF_056402095.1 Peribacillus sp. P4_C12 | reverse complement strand
CCCATTCCAGGGCCGAATCACATTCCAGGGCCGAATCCCATTCCAGGGCCGAATCCCATTCCAGGGCCGAATCCCATTCCAGGGCCGAATCCCATTCCAGGGCCGAATCCCATTCCAGGGCCGAATCCCATTCCCATTCCGGGGCCAAATCCCGTTCCCATTCCCATTCCCATTCCCATTCCGGGTCCAAATCCTCCAAATATAATTCTTTCATCATTTTCTATTTGTTGAGGTTGATTCCATTGGTATTGTAATTCTGTGTACAACATAATTCCTCCTCTATTTTATAAACCACAATAATAAATAATATGTTAGGCTTCGTGTGAATTCTTGGGTATTTAACTAGATCCAGAAATAAACTCCGCAACGGCAATAAAACCACGCTGAAACAGCTTTGATAATGCCGTATCAACTTCTCTTCTGTCATGTTAGTGGAACAAGGGCGTTTTTGAGGATATTATTGTAAGTATGATTTTAGATATTATCGTACATTTAAACCCTTGATTTCATTGAATTTTTTTATTTTTTCTTATTATACTTAAAGTCGTCTCCTACATTGTACGTGGATTGAGTGCAATGGTATGTGATGGTCAATAACTTTGTGGAGATAGGTGCACTAATTGGAGTTTGTGGCCATATCATATCTTAACCCTTGTCCATACCTCCTATGATAAGTAGTCTTGCTGTATGCCGTATGCCGTTACGCGTAGTGCAGTTGTACAGGTCCTAGGGTGGGCCATATGAAGGTGCGAGTATTAGGAGGTACGAAAAAGGGTATTTTATTTACGTCCTATAAATGGTCCTTCTATCTTGCTATAGCCCATAAAGA
>NZ_JBFUIB010001012.1:0-831 GCF_056402095.1 Peribacillus sp. P4_C12 | reverse complement strand
TTGCATAATTTAGCCTAAATAGCGATGATACAACGATTTTGCTTCTGCGATTTCTTTTGTTCCATGAATCAGGGCCCGGCCATCTTTAAAAACAACTAAACGATGGTGCCCGATTGTGAATGAAAGCAAATATGGATTTCGTACGATCTTGCCACCTTGAGCAAGCAGATTTTTTTCAAGTTGCACTAAATCTCTTTCAAACTTCATTGCTGGGCGAATCTGGACAGACTCCCTCCCGCATAAAACCGCTGTTTTTGTTTGATTTAGATAAGAAAGGTGTGGGTAGGTTCGCTTTGACCCACATGACAAACAGCTGTCTTTTTTTAATTTCTTTACATTAATGGATGTATGCTCATTTTTCCAAAGGTCAAATGAAACGATTTTATTTCTAAGGGAATCATAATCTTCCACAAGAATTTTTAATGCTTCAGTCAGTTGATAAGCAACAACCGTTTGAACGGCGGGACTAATAATTCCAGCCGTATCACAGGTTAATCCACCAATTGGAACCGTTTCCAGCAAACAATTCAAACATGGAGTTACTTCTGGGACAATTGTGTAACTTATTCCATAGCTCCCCACACACGCTCCGTAAATCCATGGAATTTTGAATTTTTGTGATATATMATTAATCAGCATCCTTGTATCAAAATTATCGGTGGCGTCCAATATTAAATCGACTCTATCAACGAGCCGCTCCAGTTCCTCCACTGACACATCCAACACATGTGATTTTACGATTACATCTGAATTTAGCGCTTTCAATCGATTCTCCGCCGCCACTGCTTTTGGCATTCTTTTTTCAGCATCTTCCTCACAATAAAGTTGCTG
>NZ_JBFUIB010001011.1:0-832 GCF_056402095.1 Peribacillus sp. P4_C12 | reverse complement strand
ACAGGTGCACCAAGTAAAGACGCACATGAATTGATGGCAGAAATACCAGGAATGATTTCAATGGCTACTCCCGTTTCTTCTTTCCAGCCTTTTTCAATCAATACTTCATAAACCAGCCCTGCCATTCCGTATACCCCTGCATCACCACTCGAAATTACAGCCACTTTCTTTCCCAACTCCGCCTGTTTCACTGCTTCTTGTGCACGTGATACTTCTTCAGTCATACCTGTACTTATAATCGTTTGATCTGTAAGAAGGCCCTGTATGAGTTCCACATATGTTTTGTAACCAATGATGAAGTCACTTTCTTGTAGGGCTTCTACAGCACGTTTGGTAATATGTTCAAAATTCCCTGGTCCAAAGCCAACGACAAATAATTTACCGTTTGTACTCATTTAGACATCTCCTTTTACGACTTGTCTTTTGAAATTCCTGTTAGAGCTGGAAAATCTGGATTAGGAGTCATTTCTCCATTAGTAAATTGGTAAATCATCTGTGGAATAAACTTCTCATCATCGAGATTACGGACAATCTCTCGTCCAAAATCAGGTGAGTCCACTCGATACCATGTCCCTTGTGGATAAGCAATCACAATGCAGGCATCCTTACACCTGCCGTTACAACGAGTTCTAGTAGTATGGATTTTTTGATTCAGACCTTGTGAAGTAATTTCATCACGAATTGCTTGCGTTATTTCTTCGCCACCTTTTTTCATGCAACTGCTGCCGTTACAAATCAAAAGATGTGAATTTGTGCCTTTTAAGTTCCAAGTTGTCATCTTCTTCCTCCTAAATCTGAGAAAAGGCAAAATAAAAAACCTTAACTGTTAGAG
>NZ_JBFUIB010001010.1:0-832 GCF_056402095.1 Peribacillus sp. P4_C12 | reverse complement strand
GCATAAAAGAGGAGACCGAAAATAAGCCTTGGTCTGTCAGTTTAATTTCCGGGATAACAGGAAGTGCTAAAAAGGCGAGAGTCAGGAAAGGATTGAAATGGCGATTAGCACCGAGTGTTAATAACGCCTCGTCGATCCTTTTTAAGGAATCAACAACTTCATTATAAGTACCTGTGCTCATTAATCCGGAAATATGGAGAGGAAGGGAAGCAAGTGTTCTTCCATCTTGGATTACGACTAATCCACCCTGCATCTTTTTAATTTCCTTTGCTGCTATGAGCATATCCTGATCATTCGTGCCCGCAATGATTAAATTATGTGAATCATGGGCGACTGTCGTGGCAATCGCACCTGATTGCAAGCCAAGTCCTTTGACAATTCCGAGCCCTATTTGTTTTGTCAAATGATGCCGTTCAATAACTGCGAGCTTAATGTGATCATTTCGTTCAGAAAACTGGAATTGGCCATTATTAAGATAAACCGGTTCAATCAGGTGCTTTGTAATCAAGCTGTTTGGTGTTATTTCAATAATATTAGCCAATTTATTTTTGAGCTGAATGGATAAATCTTTCTCTGTTATATTATGAAGGTTTACAGAATGTTTTAATTCATTTTCCATAATACATTCCTTGTTTTCTGGAAAGTTTATTAGTTGATTATTTTGTACAATAAGATTTCCATCTTTAAATACGGAGTGAATTTGGAGAGAAACAAGATCATCAAATAGAAGAAAGTCTGCCCTATATCCAGGTGCAATTGCCCCGTGCTCCTTTAAACCAAAGCATTCGGCCGCGTTAATGGTCGCCATTTGAATTGCAGTCAGAGGGGGAAT
>NZ_JBFUIB010001009.1:0-835 GCF_056402095.1 Peribacillus sp. P4_C12 | reverse complement strand
TCATAATAAAGGTAGTCATCATGGAGAAACAAGAATTATAAGACATGCTTATGGTGAAGGGGAAGAGTATGTTTCTTTGGCACTTAAATCTCAAAAACTATGGAATGACTTAGAAAAACTTACGGATAAACAGTTATTTCTTCCAACAGGTGTACTGAATGCAGGCAGTCAAAAATCCACATTTATTAAGCAAGTAATCGCAAGTTCAAATAAATTTAATTTACCATTAGAAATCCTAGATTCAAATCAAATCCATGAAAGATGGCCAGGCATCTCACTACCAGAAGATTATATAGGCTGCTTTGAATCGACTTCAGGTGTGTTAAAAAGTGAAGACTGTATTCGAGCGTATCAGCAACTTGCAGAGTCACATGGTGCTAACATCATTGTGAATAGCCAAGTAAGGAAGATATGTGTTCATAATAATGGGGTTACGATTAAAACTGATGAACAGACTTTCTACGCAGAGGCATTAGTTGTTGCAGCAGGAGCATGGTCACCAAAACTTTTAGCGATGTTAGACTTAAATGTTCCTCTAGCCCCTATTAGAAAAACATTTGCATGGTTTGAAGCAAATGAATTATATAATTACAAAAACTTTCCAGCCTTCACTTTTGATACGTCTGTAGGTACATACTATGGCTTTCCAAGTATAAATGACAGTGGTTTAAAATTAGGGAGACATGATGGGGGAAATTACATTAATCCTGATGATTCTATAGCAGGGTTTGGTGAATTAGATGAAGATGAGGGAGATTTGGTACAGTTCCTACAACAATTTATGCCTACCGGTCAAAAAATAAAATATGGGAAAAACTGCATCTATACAATGACC
>NZ_JBFUIB010001008.1:0-838 GCF_056402095.1 Peribacillus sp. P4_C12 | reverse complement strand
GAAAAATAATAATAATTTAATTAAGCTTGCGCGGCCTGATATAACTTGTTTACTTCATCCCAGTTAATGAGATTAAAGAAAGCAGAAATATAATCAGGACGCTTGTTTTGATAGTTGAGATAATAAGCATGTTCCCAAACATCGAGGCCAAGTATTGGCTGTTTACCTTCCATTAGTGGGCTATCTTGATTAGGTGTACTAGTAATATCAAGTTGTCCATCGTCCATTACTAGCCAAGCCCAACCTGAACCGAAGCGACCTGTTGCAGCTTTTGTAAACTCATCTTTAAACTGATCATAGCTCCCAAAAGCTTGATTTATTGCTTCTGCAACTACACCAGTAGGAGCCCCACCACCGTTTGGAGAAAGGATCGTCCAGAATAAACTATGATTAGCATGACCACCACCATTATTGCGCACAGCAGTACGGATATTTTCAGGAACAACATCAAGGTTTGCAATTAACTCTTCAACACTTTTGTTAGAAAGATCACCATGTCCTTCTAGTACAGCATTTAGGTTATTGACATATGTAGCATGGTGGCGATCATGATGAATCATCATCGTCTGTTCATCAAAATGTGGTTCAAGAACATTGAAATCATACGGTAAAGCTGGAAGTTCATATTTATACATTTAAAATTCCTCCAAATATATTTTTTTGTAACTATAAAAAGTTTAAAATATTTTTATACTTTTTAAAATAATAAGTATAAAAACCTTTAACAATATAAAATTCAACTTAATAATGTAATTCTCTGGCCACTTTCGGAATTTAAAATCCTACCTTATTACAATTAAAATGGTGGAAGTAATCTATATCCCCCACTCATTTATCC
>NZ_JBFUIB010001007.1:0-840 GCF_056402095.1 Peribacillus sp. P4_C12 | reverse complement strand
TTATAGGACTTCGTCAAAAATTCATATATATTTCCCTTATCCACAAATAATCAAAGATAACAAAAACTACTAAACAACCTTAAATAACCTTCTCTTGGTTTACCGTTGGAATAACTGAATCCGATACCGGCTTTTCTTTAAGTATGATTGCACAAACAACAGACAGGGCCGCTACTGAGGCAAAAAATATAAAAACGTTACCAAAGTCTTGTGAACCATCCGCCCCTACAGTCACTAAATAACCCGCGACAAGAGGAGACACAAACGCACCCAGTTGACCAATACCATTAGATAACCCAGTAGCACTTCCGACTATTTCCTTTGGATAGCGTTTAGGCAAAAAAGCATAAATTGAGCCGAAGTTTAAGTTAACAAAGAAACCGACAAGCAAGAGCAGAGTGAGCAACAGGGCAGGTTTCCCACTGTCTATCGCACCAAGCATCCACAATACAGGAATACTACCTATCCCCCCAATTAAAGCAACAGGTTTCATACGACCAAGAACTTTATCCATCAGCCATCCCCCTAATAACATAGCGAAGAAAGCAATGATAAAAGGGGCAGAACCGAAGAAGCCCATTTCCTTAATATTCATCCCATGCTGCGTAACCAAAAAACTAGTTAACCAGGTAGTAGTTCCCCAATAAACGGCCAATTGACAAAAAAGAAGCAAAGTATAGACATAAAAATGAAAGTCTTTTAAGAAAAGCCCGTAGGTTTTTCTTTTCTCTTCCTTCGACATCTTTTCAATTGGAGAACCGTCTTGTCCATCAATATCCTGTTCCTTACTCATTCTCCCTTTAGCAATCATTTCTTTTGGGGTATTCGATACAAAAAACC
>NZ_JBFUIB010001006.1:0-840 GCF_056402095.1 Peribacillus sp. P4_C12 | reverse complement strand
CTAATATTCTTGTCTTTAGCCCTATGCAAACAGATGTTGAGACTTATGCTGAAAGTATTCGCAATAATGGGTTTATGTCAGTAAAGACAGCTACAACTTTGGATGAAGTTGAAAAATATTTACCTGGTACTGAAGTTATTTTGGGATGGAACTTCCCCACACATCTACTAAGTAAACCAATTGCCTCATCTGTCGGCTGGTTTCAGTCAATGGGAGCCGGAGTCAATGATTTAATTGAAGACAAATCTATACCTGAGAGCATTATACTAACCCGAATTGTCAACCAATTTGGTACTTATATTTCTGAATATGTATTTTCGTTTCTCTTGTACATAGTGAAAGACAATCCCCGTATGAGACAATCACAAATGGAACGGAGATGGGATCCTTTCATTTCTGAAACTCTGAAGGGGAAAACAATCGGGGTAGCCGGACTCGGATCGATTGGTGCCGAAATTGTACGTAAAGCTCGAGTGTTTGATATGAATGTACATGGATTAAGCTTTAGCGGAAAACAAGCATCATTAGTGGACTGTCACTTTACTCCAGATCAATTGAGTGAATTTGTAAAAGATCTAGATTATTTGGTCCTAACCCTTCCTTTAACGGATTCCACACATCATATTATGACGAGGGACMTCCTTTTAGCAATGAAACCAAAAGCTTGTCTTATCAATGTTGGCCGTGGATTATTAATTGAAGAAGAGAATTTAATATCTGTTATGCAATCAGGACATCTTCAGACAGCCATCCTTGATGTTTTTGAGACAGAACCGTTACCTAAAGACCATGTCTTCTGGACAATGCCGAATGTATTTGTCACTTCTCATCTGTCAGGAC